>JBILLI010000045.1:0-20533 GCA_044376155.1 Polyangiales bacterium | reverse complement strand
CTCTGTTCCAGCACGCGCCGTCGCAGCGTGGGAAGCGCGGGAGGGTACACCAACTCGCGCGCGGCGGGAGGTCAGTCCGCGACGCGCAGGTCGTGATCGAGCATCGCGTCGCCGTCGAAGACGAAGCGCCCGTCGAAGCGCCCGCCGCGGAGCATCACCGGGAGCCACAGGGCGTCATCCGCCCACATCTCGCCCCACGGGATCGCGTCCAGGTCGGTCCACAGAGGCACGGCCTCGTCGGTCTCGCGGGCCTCGCCCTCACACTCCGCGGAGAGAAACACATGCGCGTGCAGGGTGTACCCATCAACGAAGTGAAAGCGCAGCTCCCCCCGGTGCACCGGGTCGAGGGGCGTCACCCCGAGCTCCTCTTGCACCTCGCGCACGGCGCACGCGAGGGGCGTCTCGCCGGGCTCCAGCCGCCCGCCGGGACCGTTCACCTTGCCCGCGCCGAGGCCGCGCTTCTTGCGAATGAGCAGCACGCGGCCGTCGCGCACGACGAACAGCAACGTCGCGACATCGACGGGCACCCAGCGGTCCCAGTCGATGTCGGCGAGGCTGCGAGGGGGAGCGGGAGGGATCAACCGCCAGGGTTGAACGTGAAGGGGAAGCTGAACTCCACCGCGCCGCCGGTAGGCTGCGGGAAGGCGATGCGGCGAATGGCGCCGGCGATGCAGGTCCCGACCTCGGGCGCCTCGCTCATGCCGCTCGGGGTCACGCTGGTGGCGCGGCCCGACTCGGCGATGGTGAAGCGCACGTCGATGCGTCCCGACAACGTGGGGTTGTTGCGCAGCGCGCGCTCATAACAAGAACGAATGCCGCCGAGCTGCCCGCGAATGAGCGAGGCCACGCGGCTCGCGTCGATCTCGCCTTCGCCGCCGGTGGCGTCGCCCGAACCGAGGGAGGTGTTGCCGCGAATGACGCGCTCGCGCACGATCTCGGCGCCGGAGCCCACGTTGTTGCCCGACGAGGCCACGGTGCCCTGGGCGCCGAGGCCGCGCCCGCCGAGGGAGCCGCCCGAGTTCGCCGCGAGGCCGGTGCCGCGGCTGCCACCACTGCCGCCGCGAGAGACACCGCTGGTCTGCGCGAGGTCGGCCGCGGACTGGTTCATCAGACCGCCCTGCGCAAGGTTGTCGCGCGCCGAGCCCGCGCCCGTGTCGAGGGCGCCGGTGAGGGCCTGGAACTGCGCGCTGGAGAACTCGCTGAGGGCGGCCTGCGCGGCGCGCTCGGCGGCGGCGGCGGCGGCGTTGGCCTGGTTCGCCGCGCGCTCGGTGCGGGCGGCCTGCGCCTGCGCGGGGGTCGGGGCGTTGTTGCGCTGCTGCTGCTGCTGCTGCGGGGCCGCGGCGGCCTGCTGCTGCTGGTTCTGGTCGGGCTGCTGCTGGTCGGGCTCCTGCTGCTCCTCGGCCACGGCGGGCTGCGCGAGGAGGCGGACGAGGTGCGCGTCGTCGAGAGCGAGCTCCTGGTCGACGATCGGGTCGTAGATGTACTCGACGTAGGCGATGCCGCTCATCGCGAGCACGAGGAAGAACGAGAGGCAGGCGTTGTAGGTCCAGTCGATGTTCTTGACCCACCCCGCGCGGATCGCCGCGGGCAACTGCGGCCGCGTCTGCGGCGGCGGCGGGACCACGAACTGGAACAGGAAGGTCACGTCGCCGAGCTGCACCTTGCCGCGCGACTGCTCGGTGAGCGCCACCTGAAAGCCTGCGGCGTTGCGCTTCGCGCCCGACGTGCGCAGGTCGGCCAGGGACTTCACCCCCTCGGCGAGGGCCACGCGGCCCTCCATACGGTCGGTGAAGTTCAGCGAGTATTGCCCGCCGAGCATCGGGAACAGCTCGAAGCTCCCCGGGAGCTCCTGCGTCGCGATGGTGAAGGTGTTCTTCTCGGTGGTGCCGACGGTGACCGTGGCGCGGTCGCGGATCACCCGCTCCTCGGTCATCTTCGTGCCCTGCATGATCCCGATGCGGAGCACCTTGGGCCCGGCGTTCACCGTGGCCGCCTGCATCGCCTGGGTCATCGCGCCGGGGCGCCCGGTCTTGCTCTGTTGCGCCATCTCGCTCACTCCGCGGGCGGTGTGCGGTCACACCGCGTTGACTCTAGAAGCACGTACGACACCTGAAGGGCCCCGTGGGTTCCCACGAGGCCCGCGCGACGATCAGAACGGCGCACGCCGAACCGCGTCGAGGATCTCCCGAAGGAAATGAATGGGCTGGTCGAAGTAGGTGTACCCGAGGCTCGACCGCCCCGACACGGAGAACGCATACGGTCGCTGGATCTCTCCGCGCACCTCGATGGTCGTGCTGGCGACGTACACCCGCCGACCGCCCTCGGTGCGGAGCGTCGCCGACACCTGCTCGGGGTTGTTCGGCGCGGGCGCCGCGGGCGCGGGCGCGTTCGCATCCGTCGGCGCGGGGGTCGCCCCGGCCTGCTGCGCCCACGCCGCCGAGGGCAGGGCGAGCATCGCGGCCATCAGCCCCGCGCGGAGGGTCGTCGTCATCGTGCGGCTCATGGCGTGCTCCCGGGTGCAGGCGCCGGGGTCGGCGCAGGGTCATCATACGGCGTCGCGGGCCCCGAGGAGGGTGCGGGCTGCGCGGCCGGGGTCGGCGCGGGTGCAGCCGCAGGCGCGGGGGTCGGCGCGGGCGCGGGGGTCGGCGCGGGCGCGGGGGTCGGCGCGGGCGCGGGCGGCGGAGAGGGGGCCTGCGCGGGGGCGGCCGCAGGGGCGGCGGCGGGGGCGGCGCTCTCACGCTGCTCGCGGCGGCGGGTGCGTTCCAGGGAGGTGTTCAGGCGCGCGAGCTGCTGGGTGATTCGCGCGAACTGCGCCTCGACGTCGTCGCGTCGGGGGTGCCCGCTGTATCCGCCGCCGAGGCGATCGCGGTAGCGGGTGAACGCCGCCTGCGCCTGCTGCATCGTGCGGATCTTCGCCTCGATCTGCGCCGAGCTCGTGGTGGGCATGGCGCGGGACTGGTCGATGTAGAGCCGCCCGGTGTTGTACTCGATGTCGACGAGCTGCGAGTCGATGCGCTGCGCGGTCTGGAACGACTGCAGCGCGCGGTCGTACTGCCCCGTGGCCCGGAGCGCGTCGCCGAGGTTCACGTGCGCCACGGCCCACGCGGGCGAGAGCGAGACCGCGGCCTGGAACTGCTCCACCGCCTGGGGGTTGTTGCCCGCAGAGAAGAGCTGCACGCCGAGGTTGTTGCGCGCCTCGGCGAAGTCGGGGTCGAGCTCCACCGCGCGGCGAAAGGCCTCGATGGCGCCGCTCACGTTGCGGTCGACCTCGAGGAGCAGCAGCCCCCGCAGGTGCTGGATCGTGGCGTTGTTGGCCCCGGGTCCGTTGTTGGGGTGGTTGGGGTCGCTGCCGTTGACCAGGTCGTTGATGATGTAGAGCGCGAGGTCGTTGCGCGACTGCGCGCGGTAGGCCTCGGCCACGGCGAGCTTCGCGGGCACGCTGCGCTCGTCGAAGCGCAGCACCTGGCGGGCCTCTTCGATGGCGTCCTGCGCGCGGTTGTTGAGCACCAGCACACGGGCGTACTCGGCGCGAAGCGCGGCGCTGCGGGGGTTGCTCCGCGCGATGCCGCTCATGAAAGTCACCGCGTCGGCGATGCGCCGCTGCCGCACGAGGATGCGCGCCCGCGCCACCACGGCCGGCGCGTAGTCGGCCTGCAGCGAGATCGCGCGCTGGTAGAACGACTCGGCCTCGCCGATGTTGCCCTGGCGCTCGGAGATCACGCCCGCGTTGTAGGCCGCCTGCGGGGCGCGAGGCTCCGACTGCAGCACCTCTTGAAAGGTGCGCATCGCCACGTCGAGGCTGCCCGCGCGGGCCGCGTCGACGCCCTGCTGCAGCCGCGAGCGCGCCGAGGCGCTGAGCGTCACGGGACCCGTGGCGTCGACCGCAGGCGCGGGCGCGGGGGTCGGGGCGTTGTTCGCCGCGGGAGCGCTGGTCCCAGCGTCGGCGGGTGCGGGGGTGGCGTTGGTGTTCGACACCGACGCGTCGCCCGCGGTGGACTCGCTGAGCCCCGCGTCGGTGCCCGCGTCGTCGCCCGCGGCCTGCTCGCTGCCCGAGCTGTTCTGCGCGGCGGGCGGCGTGGTCTCCGAGTCGTTGTTGCCGCAGGCCCCGAGGGAGGCGAGCAGCACGAGCACCGGTGCGAGGGGGGAGCGCTTCATGAGGGACCTCACTCCGTCACCAGGCCCGGCGTGGCGATGGGCGTCTGCTGCGAGCTCACCGCGCCCGGGGCCTCGCCGTCAAACATCCCCGCGCGGTACGGGAAAGGGAGGTTCGGCTGCGCGAAGGCGGCCTGGGTGAGGGCCTGGTTGTCCTCCGCGCGCAGGCGCTCCAGCGCGCGGGCCGCGAAGGGCGTGGGGATGTTGTTGTTGCGCGCCGTGTAGACCGCGAGGCCGTAGTTGATGATGGCCAGCTTGCGCTCGGCCTCGGCCTCTTCGTCGAAGCGCTGGCGCACCTGGTCGATCATCCCCTGGCGCTGCTGATCGATCTGGTCGCGAAGCTGCTGCACACGATCGCGCAGGCTCTGCACCTGGTCGGGGTTGCCGTTGGCCCGCTCGAGCCGGTCGGCGGCCTGCTCGACCCGCGCGATGGCGGCCTCGGCCGTGCGCAGCTGCGCCTGCTGCGCCGTCGAGAGGTCGATGAGGTTGGGGATCTGCTGCTCCTGCGTGGCGAGGTGCTCGTGAGCCTCGCCCTGGCGGGTGATGGCCCCGATGGAGTACTCGCCGCCGCGGAGCTGCACGACCGCGGTGGCGGCCTGGTCGATGGCGGTGAGCTGGGTCTTCAGCCGCCCGAGCTGCTGCGCGAGGTTCTCGCCGCTGCCGCGGGTGAAGGTCGTGCGGGTGAACGCCGTGACCTGATCGTCGAGGTCGCGGTAGAGCGCCTCGGCGGCCCACGCCGCGGCGGGCGAGCCGGGCTGCTGACCCGACGCGCGGAACACCGTGACCACCTCGCGCAGCGCGCGGCGGTAGGCGTCGGTGCTGCCCAGGCGCTGGTTCGAGATGGCGATGGAGTACTGCGCCTGCACCCGGAACTGCGCGTTGTCGGCGTTGGTGGGCGAGCGACGGAGGTAATCCTGCAGCGAGCGGATCGCCTCGGACCAGTTCTCTGCGCGGAAGGGGATCAGCGCCGCGCGGTACTCCGCCTCGGCGCGCTCACGCCCCGCGGTGGCCACGGGGATGAACGCGCGCCACGCGTCGGCGGCCTGGGTCCAGCGACCGAGGTTGGTGGTGATGAACGCCACCGCCGCGAGGGCGTCGTGGAGGCGCGCGGGGTGCCCCTCGGCGCGGGCGAGGCGCTGGTCACTCGCGAGGTTGCCGTAGTAGCGAATCGCGTTGTCGTAGTCGAAGATGCGCTCCAGGTTCTGCCCGGCGCGGAAGTTCGACTCGTCGAGGATGTTGATCCGCTGCTGCAGGTCGGCGCCTTCGAGCTCCTGGCCCTGCGCGTTGCGCGTGGCATTGAAGTCCTGCGTGATGCGGATGTAGGTCTGCGTTGCGGAGTCGAAGCGCCCGGTGCGCTCGTACGCCTGCGCGATGTAGATCATCGCCAACGCCGACTGGGGGTGGTCGCGGTTCGAGCGCACGGCCTCTTCCATCAGCCGCCGCGCGTCTTCGTAGATCTCCGCCGACTGGCTCGCGTTGGCCTGCTCAGCCTCGCGAAAGCGCGCCAGCGCGAGACGCATCTGGCGGTTCTGGAGGATCACCGTGGGGTTGAAGCCCGAGGCCTGCCCCGCGGGGGTCCCCGGCGCCGCGCTCGCGCATTGACGGTTCTGCTGCTCCTCGGCGAAGCGCTCCAGGTCCTCCTGGCGGCCCATCTGCACGTAGACGTTGTTGATGTCTTCGATGCTGGCCCGGGCCACCAGCGGGTCCTGGCAGTAGAGCTGCAGGATCGAGCGGTAGAGCGTCAGCGCCTCGTCGACGTGCCCGTAGCGCAACAGCGTGCGCGCGTTGAGGTACGCGAACTTCGGGCGGTACGGGGGGTTGTTCTCGGGGTGCTCCGCGTCGACCTGCGCCACGTCGCGCAGCGCGGTGGCGTCGTCGAGGTTCTGCGGCACGCGGTTGGAGTACGCGATGCGCGCGTCCATGAGGGCGCGCACCGGGTCGGGGATGTTCAGCGTGACCACCTGCTGCGCCGAGGGACCGGTGTTGCCCTGGGCCGGCGGGTGCGTGCACGACTCGGCGACGTCCGCCGCGATGAGGGGGCTGCCCTGGTCATCGAGGAGCTCCGAGGCGGGGATGCCCGCGCGGATCGCGAGGCACGGATCAAGCTGCCGCGCCTGGGCGGCCGCGCGCACCGCGGACTCCTGCGACTTCACGGCCATGTACGCCGCGGGGGCGAGGTACTGGTCGTTCTCGTTGGACTCCCGCACGTCGCTGTAGGCCCGGGCGGCCTCGGCGTAGTTGCGCGACCAGTGCAGCGCGTCGGCCCGGTTGTACCGGAACTCGTACGCGGCCTCGTCGTTGGGGTAGCTCTGGATGAACTGGGTGTACGCCGTGACCGCGAGGCCGTACTTCTCGTTGGCCCGACGCAGGAGCTCAACCGCCGCAAGGGGATCCGTCGCGCGTCGCGCGGCGGCCTGGCCGCGGAGCTCGCTGGCCTGCTGGTGGTACTGGATCGCGATGTCGTGCAGCGAGTTGCGCGCGATGGAGTCGGCCACGCGCTGCGCGTCGGGGTGCGCGCCGTTGGCGTTGTACCACTGGCTGCCCTCGACGTAGTTCGCGAGGCGCCCGCGGGCGGCGATGGCCTGGTCGTACTGCCGCTGGCGGTCGTAGGCCTCGGCGATGCGCTGCGCCACCGAGGGCGCGCGGTAGTGCAGGGGATAGAGCTGCAGGAACATCCGGTAGAGGACGATGGCTTCGTAGTACTTCGTCTGCTGGAAGTAGTCGTCGCCGAGCTCGAGGTAGGCCTCGGGGGTCCACGGGCGGTCCTGCGGGATGAAGCCCTGCCCCGTGGGCGCCGCGCGGTTCGCGGTGCTCGCGGCCTGCTGCATCAGCTGCGCGGGGTCGTAGGGCGCCGAGATGCGGATCACGCCCGCGCAGTCGAAGGGCCGCACCGCGTCGGAGGGAGGCCGCGCCACGGTCTCGACCAGCGGCTGACAGCGCTGGCCCTCATCACCCGTGCCCGCGCCCCAGTCGCTCTCGGAGAAGATCACGCCGATCCACTTGATGGTGTCGGTGCGGTTCCCCTGGGCGGCCACCTCGCCGCCCACGAAATCGTAGAAGTCCAACAGGAACGCGAAGTTGCGCAGCGCCTGGGGATACCCGTTCTGCATGCGGAAGTAGGCCCAGCCGACCTTGTAGAGGGCCTTGGACCAGAACTGCCCGTACTCGATCTGCGGGTCGAACTGCGCGCGCGCCGCGGCGCTCTGCTGAATGCCGCTCTGGTCCGCGCCCTGGAGCGCGGCCGTGGGCGCGCGGCCCGTGACCACCACCGCGCGACGCCGCTCGCTCGCGCGCATTGCGGCCTGGTACGCCGCGATGGCCATGGCGTTGCCGTCGTCGTCGCGGGCGTTGTCGAAGTGATAGTCGCCGACGTAGTACCAGACCTCCCCCGCGTAGCGGGAAATCTGGCCGTTGGCGCCGTTCATCGGCGTGCAGTTGGTGTAGTCCGTCGGGATGGGGATGGTCTGCCCCACGGGCGGCGTGGTCGGCACCACCTCGGGCGACGCCACGCCGCCATCACCCACCACCGCGGGCGGCGGCGGAGACACCAGCTCCGGCGCGCGGGGGCGCAGGATGTCGAAGAGCCGTCCGCAGGTCACGGGCTGATCCGTGGGCTGCAGCGGCGCCGCGAGGTCGAAGCCGCGCTCGCGCTCGTAGTGGTAGCGCGAGGGGCACACCATGCCCTTGTAGGCCGTGAGCGCCTCGTCCTCGTGGCCCATCTCCTTGAGCACCCAGCCCAGGAGGTAGTGCGTCGCGTCGCTCAGGCGGAAGTTCTGAAAGCGCGCGATGATGTGGCGGTACAGCAGCACCGAGCAGCGGTAGTCCACCGGCGGCGCGGCGAGGTCCTCGGTGGGGAGGCCCTGGGCCTGTCGCTCGGCGCGCAGCGCGTCGACGCGGTCGTCGGCGTCGAGCTTGGCGTACGCGGCCTCGTCGAAGTAGAGCTCCGCGAGGCGGAACATCACGTCGGGCGTGCGCTCGCGGTCCTCGGGATAGGTCTCGAGAAAGCGCTCGAACACCCGGATCGCGTTGCGCCGCGCCTCGGCCTCGGCCTGGCGCTCGGCGTCGATCTGCCGCTGATACCCCTGCCGCAGCCGCCCGATCTGGCGGTCGTGGTGGCGCACCAGCAGCCCGTTCACGCTCTGCTGAAACCCGCGACCGCGCGCGAGGAATTCATCGACCTCACGCTCCAGCATCCGCAGGTTCTCCACCTGCTGCGCGCTGGGCGCGGGGCGCTGCGTGAGCGCCGCCGCCGGCGGGCCCGACTCCAGGCTCGACGCCGCGGGCTGCGCCGGGGTGGTGGTGCGCGGCGCCACGGAGGCGTCGACGTCGGCGCTCCCGGAGGTGAGCATCGGGGTCGCGGAGGCGTCGGCCACGGCCGCCGTGCCGCCATCGGCCACGCTGCCAGGCTGCTGCGCGAAGGCGCGAGGGTGCACCAGCGCCACGAGCGCGAAGAGGCACAGCGCGAATCGCCAACGAAGCACGGTCTTCATGGTGTCTGCCCCTGGGGCGCTGCGGGCGCGGCGGTCTGGCTGCCGCCGCTCGGCGTCGTCGCCGGCGTCGCCGCTGCATTGGACGGGGGAGACCCCGCGGAAGGTGTCTGCGGCGCAGGCGTCGCAGCGGGTGTGGCGCCCGCGGCGGGGGCAGCGCCCTGGAGCTGCCGCGCGTCGTCGGGCCGGGCGCCCTCGGTGACCTCGCGGTACTCGTCGTTGAGCGCGTTGATCTCGCGGTTCTGCTCCTCGGCGAGCATGCGGGCGCGGTTGTTGTGCTCCTCGCGCTGCTCCCAGGCCACGTCGACGAGGCCGAGGTCGGCCCGCATCACGATCTGGTAGAACTGCACCTGAATGTCGCGGAACTGCCGCAGGATGAGGTTGCCCACCACCTGCGCGCTCTCGTTCTCCAGCGACTCGAGCCGCGCGCGGTAGCCCGCGACGCGGCGCTCCTCCTCGCGCACCTGCGCGCGGATGCTCTCGCTGCGCTGGTCCACCAGGGCGTTCACGCGGCCGTCGAATTCGGCCACGGCGCGCTCCAGCGTGTCGACCCGCGCGAGCAGCGCGTCGCCGCCGCCGGGCATACGCCCCTGCGCGCGGAGCATGGTGGCCTCGCGCTCGACGAGGTCGCGGTGCTGCGCGCGCACCTCGACGTCGTGCACGTAGCGGGGGTCACCCGGACCGATCTGCGTGCGGCCCTGCACGATCATGCGACGCAGGCCGGTGACCCGCTCGCGGTACTGCCGCACGGCCTCGCGCTGCCGATCGAGCTCCTGCTGCAGTTGCGCGCGGTCGAGCGAGGCGCTCACGTGCGAGGGGTCGGCGAGGTAGCGCTCGATGGCCACGACCATCGCGTCGAGCCCCTCGACTCGCTGCTGGTTGCGCTGCAGCGCCTGCGAGAGGTTGGTGAACTCGGTCTCCACCTGCCGGTCACGGCGCTGGAGGTCGCGGTCTGACACCGGGAGGCGCCCCACCTGCGCGGCGAGGGCGCGGCGCTGCGTGACGAGGCCCTGAAAGTCCACGCCGCCGACGCCCTGCGCGTCCATCGCGAGGGCGACCTGCTCCCGCGCGCGGGTCGCGCGGTTCAAGAGCTGCCACACCTGCTGACGGGCGCCGCCGAGGTCTTGAAACACGTGGGAGCGGGACGGCGCGTCGAGGGCCGCGTTGAGCCGGTCGATGAGCTCCGAGGCCTCGCGCACGTAGGTGCGGCAGGTGTTGAGGTCGGCCACCACCTGCAGGCTGTCGTCGAGGGTGCCCTCGTGGCGCACCCACGAGAGCGCGGCCTGCGGGATGAAGCTCGACGCGTCGAAGACCTGTAGGTTCGACCGCACGAGCTCCTGAAAGAAGCGCTCGGGGTCCGCCGTGCGGTCATTCATCTGGCGCAGCTGCTGGTACACCGGCCCGAACTGCGTGCGCACGCCCTCGAAGACCTCGCGCGCCCGCTCGAAGCGGCCCGTGCGGAGCAGGAGGTTGCCCCACAGGATGCGCCCCTCGGGCACGAGGGGAGAGTCGGGCGACGAGATCGAGAGGATCTCCAGCGCGCGCTCGGCGCGCACCGCGTCGCCGACCTTGATGTACGCCCAGGCCTGCTCGAAGAGGGCGCGGTCAAAGAACGCGCTGCTGCGCCCCACCTGCTGGTAGGCCTCGATGGCGGCGTCGTAGTTCTCGCGCTCGACCTGGAGACGTCCCACCGCGAGGGCCGCGAGGTCGATGACCTGCTGCTGGTCGGCGCCGTCGGCCTGGAGCTGCACCACGCGCTGAAAGGCCTCGATGGCCTCGGGGTAGCGCTGCTGCGCCGTGAGGATCGCGCCGAGGAAGTACCGCGCCTGGGGGTAGATCGGCGCCTGCGTGGTGATCGACTCGAAGGCCTGGCGCGCGCCGTCGTAGTCCGGGTTCGTGCGGAGAAACAGGTACTTCCCGCGGATGTACGCCGTCTGCCCCTCGACCTCGGAGGGCGGGATCTGCCCGAGCTGACGGAAGTACTCGTCGACGCCCGCGTAGTCGTTGAGCCGGATCGCGATCTCGATGAGCCGCCCGAGCGCCCGCTGCACGAAGGGGCGGAAGGTGGGCTCGGTGATGTGCCGCATCACCTCCCGCAGGCGGGTGCGGGCGCCGTAGCGGTCGCCGGCTTGATAGAGCGCGTCGCCCAGGAGAAAGAGCGACTGCGGGTACGCCGGGCTGCTGGTGTGGTTCTCGACGATGTCGGTGAACAGCACCGCGGAGCGGGCATAGTCGCGCAGGCGGTACAAGAGCTCCGCCTCGGCGAAGCGGTCTTCCACGCTCACCGCGGGGCGGCCCGTGCCCGTCGCCGCCCGCTCCAGGGTGGACGCGAGCCGCGCAGACTGCGCCTCGATGGACGACACCTCGTTGCCAGCCGCGCTCATGTCCTGCGCGAAGGCCGGCGCGCCCAGCGCCGCGGTGATCGCGAACGCCAGCGATCGAATCTTGCTGGTCATGGGTTGCTGTTCCCGCCCGCGGCGCCCTCCGCCGTCGCCCCGGTGGCCCCGTTGGCATCGTTGGGCTCCGTGTTCTCGCTGGCCTCGCGCAGGCTCATGACCCGCTGGACGTAGCGCACTGCGGGGCGGTTCTCGGGGGACTCCAGGGGCCCGCCCTTCTCGAAGGCCACCACGCGGATGTCGATGGCCTTGCCTTCGGGCACGGTGAAGCTCTGCGTGGACCGCACGGTGAAGCGGTAGCCCTTCATGTACGGCAGGCCCGCGCCGACGTACTCCAGGTTCACCCCGAGGGTGTGGTCGCCGGAGCCGATCTGGCCGTTGAACACCTGCAGGGTGCGCTCGTCGACGAGCAGCGACTCTTCCTCCGCCGCGCGGCGCGTGACGATGGGCGCGGCGTCGAGGGAGTACACCAGCGAGACGAGGCGGTAGGTCGTGCCCATCTCGTTCTGGTGCGTGACGCGCGCGCGGGAGCCGCCCACGGAGTTGCCGAGCACCGACTCCGCGAGGAGCGACAGCCGGGCCTTGGAGCGGAAGATCTCCTCCTTGAGCTCGTTGATCCGGGCCTCGAGGTCCCGCAGGCGGACCTGGTAACGCTCCCCGGTGACGGCCTCTTCAGCGCCGGCGTCGCCCCCCACGGTCGGCGCCGCGACGGGCGCGGAGGTGGTCGTCGGCGTGGTGGTGAGCACCGCCAGGGGCACCCCGGCGTCGGTTTGCGCGAAGGCCCCAGGGGCCAGCGCCATCGTCGCGAGCCCCATCGAGATCCCAAGGAATCGGCACCGCATATCGTTGGTCCTCACGCGTCGTCTCGTCGTGCTCACGGGGTGCGCGCGGGCTGTGCGCCCTGCGCCCCTGAAGTCCCCTGCGCGGGCTGCGCGGCGCTGACGAGCGCCTGCGCGGCCTGGAGGGTCATCTCGCCGCTCTCATACCGGATCGCCGGGCGATCCTCGATGGCGGCGGTGGCCCCGCCGCGCTCGTAGCCCACCACTGTCAGCCGCAGCGCGCGGCCCTCGGGCACGGTGAAGTTCTGCACCGACCGCGACCGGAACGTGTACCCGCGGATGTACGAGAAGATCCCGTACCCGTTGCCCTGGTACTCCAGGCTCACGGTGACCGAGTGCTCGCCCGACGAGACCCGGCCGTTGAACACCGGGAAGCTCTGCTGGTCCGCGAGGGAGCCGTTCTCGTCGACCCGCGTCGCGATGGGCGCGCCGTCGAGGGAGTAGGTCGCCCGCACCAGTCGGAAGGTCGCGCCCATCTGGTTCTGGTGCTCGATGATCAGCTGCGCGCCGCCGCCGCTCTGCTCCAGCACCATCCCGGTGATCGCTTGGAGCCGCGCGTGCGACTGCGCGATGTCGTTCGAGAGGTTGGTCATCTCCCGGTCGATGTCGCGGATCGCGATGGCGCGGTTGGTCGGCGCGGGCGTCGCCGCAGGGGCCACCGGCACAGGGGCGACCACGGGCACAGGGGCGACCACGGGCGCAGGGGCGACAATCGGCGAAGGGGTCTGCGCCCACGCGGAGCCCGCGGCGAAGAGCCCAGACACCAACGCGAGGCTTCGATGGCTTCGACGGATCCGACCCCGCATGACGTTTTCCCCCCGTGAATCCGGCTCACCGCGCTGCATGGGCGCCCTCAGTCTATGGATGGGCCGAGATCACCATGGACCCGGCGAAAAGACCGCGAGGGTTTATACCAACCGAGTCGGTGGGGTCAACGCGGTGCGCGACGGGAGGCAACGGTGTCGCAGCCCCGCAATCCGCCGTAGACCGCGGGCGTCTTCGGCATAGAATCGCCGCGCCCCATGGACCGTCTTCTGGCGCACCCCCACCACCCCCTGCACGCGGGAGAGACCTTTCGGGTGGGGTCGTGCGTCTCAACTCCGGTCCGGAACGAACGCTCCCCAAGGACGGGGGCCCCGTGAGCGCCGAGAAGACTCGCGACACTACTGACGAAGCCTTGCTGGAGCGGTTCCGGCGCGGCGACCCCCGGGCCTTCGAGGAGCTCATGCGACGGCATCGCAACGCGCTCTACAACTTCATCCACCGGTCGGTGCGGCAGCCCCAGACCGCCGAGGAGATCCTGCAGGACGCATGGATTCGAATGATCCAGGGCGCCCGAGATTTTCAGCACGCCTCGAAGTTCTCGACCTGGGCCTACACCGTGGCCCGCAACCTGTGCATCGACCACGCGCGCAAGGCCGCGCTGCGTCGGCACCCCTCCCTCGACGAGCCCTCGCGGCGCGACGACGACGGGCCGTCTCTGGGGGAGCGCCTCCCCGACCCCGACGCCGCGGTGGACCGCGCGGCCATCGGCCACGAGCTCCAACGACGCCTCACCGAAGCCGTGGAGTCGCTCCCTGACGATCAGCGGGAGGTGTTCCTCATGCGCGAGTACAGCAACCTTCCCTTCAAGGAGATCGCCGAGATCGTGGGGGCGCCCGAAAACACGGTGAAGTCCCGGATGCGCTACGCTCTCGAACGACTCCAGGAGGCCCTCGCGGAGTACGAAGACTACGCCAGGGCCCTCGGGTGACCGCCATGGACTGCGAGACCTGCAACGACCTGCTGATGGACCTGCTCTACGACGAGCTCGACGAGGTGCGCGCCGCCGCCGCGCGCAAGCACCTCGACGGCTGCGCGTCGTGCCACGGCGCCTGGCAGCGCCTGTCGCAGGGGCGCGCCCTGGCCTCGACCCTCGCGCCCGTGACCGCCCCCCTCCCGAGCGCGACGCTCCTCGCTGCGGTGGAGTCCGCCGCGCGGCAAAACGCCGAGCGCGCGAGTGATGTGCCGGCCGCGCCGAAGGGCGATGACCTCGCGCGCGGCGGCGGCGGCGATGCCTCCGTGGCCACGGTGATTCCCCTGGAGCACGCGCCGCGGCGGGTGCCCACGTGGCTGCACCGCCTGGGCGACCTCGCGATGCGCCGGGAGTTCGCGATGGCCGCGGTGCTGCTCATGGCCGTGGGGGTGACCATGCGCTTCCTCCCGTGGCACACCCCGGGCTCGGTCGACAACGCCGACCCGGGCACCGCGCCGCAGGTGATCCCCGCGCAAGAGCTCCCGGCCGTGCCGAGCCCGTCGGCGGCGCCCGAGGCCAGCGCGCTGCCCGCGCCCCGAGGTCGAATGATGCGCTCGGCCAACACCATGCGGCCGCTGCGGGCCGACCCCCGGGAGCAGACCGCCGCCCCCGAGGCTGCCGCGCGCGGCGGCGCCCCCGTGCGCGTCGAGGAGGGCGACGGCGTCGCGCAGAACGCCATCTCGATGCACGCGACCACCCGCATCGCGCGGGTTCCCGCGGCGACCACCCCCGCGGAGGATGCGCGCTACGGCAGCGCCGCGCCGCCCTCCGCCGAGCGCTTCAACGCGCCGAGCGCCGTCGCCGCCGCGGACCGTGACCTCGGCCGGGTGCTCCCTGCGGCCCCGCAGCCCTCCGTGCCCGCGTGGCGCACGGCCTTCAACGCCGGCGAGGACCACCGCGCGAACAACAACCGCGAAGCCGCCATCGCGTCGTATCGCGCTGCGCTGGAGAGCGATCCGCCCGAAGCCGAGCGCACCCGCATCGCGACGGCGCTCATCGGGCAGCTCAGCCGCGACGGCCGCGTGGCCGAGATCGAGGTGGTGCGCGCACGCTATCTCCGCCCGGCGCCCAACACCGCGGCGCAGGTCGATGAGGCCCAGGTGCCCTCGACGCCGCATGTGCCGAGTTCCGTGCCCCATCCCAGCATGCAGCGACCGGCCCGCCGCGCGATGCCCTCGGCGACGAACATCCAGGCGTATTGAGCCCGCGCGTCGCGCGGGTGTAGGGTGCGCGGCGGAAGCAC
Organism: Polyangiales bacterium; assembly: GCA_044376155.1. GTDB lineage: Bacteria > Myxococcota_A > Polyangia > Polyangiales > JAWKRB01. The sequence continues at coordinate 5,621 of JBILLI010000045.1, read as the reverse complement.
CGCCTGTGCTGGTGCTGGGCCCGGTCTTCAAAACCGGTGGTGACGGCGTTCAACGCGCCGCACGGCAGGTTCGATTCCTGTGTGCTTCCGCCAGATGCGCCCCCGGCGCATGATCACAAAATCCCCACCGCCCGCACGGATGACAACGCGCCCGAGGCGGTGTGAACTGCCCCCATGCGAAGGCTCCTCCCGCTCGCGGCGCTCCTCGCGGCCGTGGTCTCGTGCGGCCCTGACGGCCACGTCGACCCGGCGCACTTCACCGCGTCGCTGTCGCTCACCGAGGCCCTGCAGCGCGCGTCGAACGAGACGGGTGTGCCCCGAGACCTGCTCGCCGCGGTGGCCTGGAGCGAGTCGCGCTTCACCGCCACGCCCCCGGAGGCGCACGAGGACCACGTGCACATGGCGCCCGAGGTCGGTCCGCTGCACCTGCGGTCGGCGTCGGGGCGCGGCGTCGATACGCTCTCGCGCGCCACCGCGCTGCTCGGGGTGGGCGAGGAGGCGCTCGCGCAGAACCCCAGCCTCGCGGTGGCCGGCGCGGCCGCGGTCCTCGCCGCACTCGGGCGCGAGACCGGCGCGCGGGGGGATGACCTCGGATCGTGGACCGAGGCCGTGGCGCGGTACTCCACCCTCGAAGACCGCCCGCTGCAGGTGGCCTACGCGTCGCAGGTGATGCGCGCGCTGCGCGACGGCGCCCGGGAGCGCGCGTGGACCGGCGAGGTCATCGTGGTGCCCGCGCACCGCGCCCTGCCCCACGTCTCGGAGCTGCTCACGGGTGCCAACGTCGCCGCGCAGTTCTCGGCAGACTACGGACCCGCACTGTGGAGCGCGGCGTCGTCGTCGAACTACACCGGCGGCCGCGGCGGCAACACCGTGCAGTTCATCGTCATTCACACCATGCAGGGCAGCTACTCAGGCAGCATCTCGTGGTTTCGCAACCCCGCGGCGATGGCGTCGGCGCACTACAACATCCGCTCGTCCGACGGGCAGGTCACGCAGATGGTGGCCAACGGCGACACCGCCTGGCACGGGGGGAACTGGTTCTACAACCAGCGCTCCATCGGCATCGAGCACGAGGGCTACGTCGCCGACCCGGGGCGCTGGTACACCGACGCGATGTACGCCTCCAGCGCGCGGCTGGTGCGCGCGCTTTGCGACCGCTACCGCGTGCCCATCGACCGGCAGCACATCATCGGGCACTACCAGATCCCGCGCTCGGGCACCGGCGCGGCGTGCGCCACCACCGCGACGAACTGCGGCGGCGCGGGCGCCCACTCCGACCCTGGCAACGGCGGGCGCGGCTGGGACTGGGAGCGCTTTCTCGCCCTCGTGCGCGGCAACGGCACGGTCACGCCCCCGCCACCGCCCCCGCCTGCGACCCCGGCCTACGCCGCGACCCTCGTGGGCATGAGCTGCCCCGCCACCGCGCAGAGCGGCGACCGCCCCGTCGCGTGGGTCGAGTACCGCAACACCGGCACCGCCACCTGGGACAACCGCAACACCCGCCTCGGCACCACCGGCCCGCGCGATCACCGCGGGGTCTTCTTCGACATGGTGAACTGGGTCACGACCAACCGCCCCTCCGCGGTCGACGCCGCCACCGCGCCCAACGCCGTGGGGCGCTTCTCCTTCGTGCTGGGCATCCCCGAGGTGACCACCGCGATGACCGTGAGCGAGACCTACGGGCTCTTGCAAGAAGGCGTGACGTGGTTCGGCCCCGGCGACGACGCCGTGCGGTGCGCCGTGCGGGTCACGCCGCGCCCCACGCCCGACGCGGGCACCCCAACGCCCCGCGACGCCGGCGCGCCCGCGCCTGACGTGGGCGAGACACCCGACGTGGTCGAGACGCCCGACGTGGTCGAGACACCCGACGTGGTCGAAGCGCCCGACGTGGCCGAAGCGTCCGACGTGGTCGAGACCGCCGCAGACGCAGGCACCTCACGCGAAGACGGGGGTGAAGACGTGGACGGCGGGGAGATGGAGCCCGTGACCGGGTCGTGCGGGTGTCGCACCGCCGGGCGCGGGTCTGCGTCGTCGCCCGTGCTGCTGCTGGGCCTCTCGGCGATGCTCGCGGGGCGACGGCGCAGGCTCAGCCGCCGCGGCTGATGCGGGCCTCGTCGCGCTCGCGGCGCGTGGGGTTCACCCGCACGATGCCGTGGTCCGCGTCGACCAGGATGACATCGCCGGCCGCGACCCAGTTGTACAGCCCCGCGACCTCGGCCACCGTGGGCGCCCCGAGGAGCTGCACGAGACCGCGGGTGCGCGGAGAGGTGACCGGGGCCGCGAGCACCACGGCCGTGGGCGCTCCGCGCGTCGCGAGCACGAGGTCGAAGACCGTGACGGAGTCTCCGAGCCACACGCCCCCGCGCGGCACCTCCACCGCGTCGTCAGGCAGCGCGAGCAGGCGCAGGGCGTCGCACACCTCGCTCATCTCCTGCGCGCGCTCGAAGAGCGTGGGGTCGTCGGTGATGCGCGCCGCGCGCACGGCCTCCTTGGCCACCTGCGCGAGGGCGGGTACGAGCCCGCGGGACGCGCCGTGCTCCAGCACGCGGTCGGCGAGACGTCCGTCGGCGAGGATCATCCGGTCGGCGTCGAGCATCGTCGCGTCGAGCCCATCACGCTGCGCCGCACGGGCATAGCGATCGAGCACCGCGTCGCAGCGCATCACCGCGCGCTCCAGGCCCGACACCAGATCCTTGCGGGCGACCTTCTTCTCGGGGTTCGCCCGCGGCGGCTGCCGCGCAGGACGCTGCGGCGCGTACGCGATGCCCAGCGCCCGCCCGCCCTTGAGCGAGCGCCCGGTGAGCGTCACCCGCCGCACCCCCGTGGGCGTGCCCCCGCGAGGGACCGCCGTGCCGTCGATGATCCGCGCCTTCTCGAGGATGGGCGCGAGCGCGCCGCTCAGGGCCACGAGGAGTTCCACGTCGCGCGGGTCGTAGGGGGCCCCCGCGCGCTGCACCACCACCGCGCCGCCAGGCCCCGCCGACCCGGGCACGGGCACCGCGAGAAAGACGGGATAGCGCTCCTCGCCGAGGGAGGGGAACGCGCGAAAGCGGTCGTGGCTCGCGGCCGCCGCGGTGCTCACGGGACGCATGGTCTCCACCGCGGTGCCCACGAGGCCGTCGCCCGTGATGAGCCGCACCTCGCCCAGCGCCTCGGAGGCGAAGCCCACGTTGCCGCGCATCACGAGGTCGTTGCCCTCGCGGAGATACAGCGAGCACACGGGCGACCCGAAGACCTTCGCCACCCGCGACGGGATCTCGTCGAGCAGCACCGCGAGGGGGCGCGGCTGCGCGAGGTAGGCCACGAGCTCCACCACCGCGTCGAGGCGCGCGTCGCCCCGGTCGTGGATGCGGGTGAAGACCGGCGCGTCGCTCACGGCCGAACGGCGCACACCCGGGCGCCGAGAGACTCTCCGCGCACGAGGCACGCGGCGTTGTTGAAATCACAGTCCGCGTCGGCGGTGCACTTCTTCACGCAGACCGGGTCACCCCCATTGAGCCGGATGCACGCCCCGCCCGCAGGGCACTCCGCGGAGTTCACCGCCGGGGTGGTGCAGCGCTTCGTGCAGAACAGCGCCGAAAGCCCTCGGGGGGAGGTGTCGGAGAGGCACAGCGGCGCGTCGCTCCCGCAGGGGCTGCTGCGGCTGCACGCGAGGTAGGGCTCCGCGCGGGTGCAGCCCATGGGGAGCGCCGCGAGGGCGAGCAGGAGGCCGAAGGAAGAGGTGCGCATGGCCGGTGGCAGTATCTTTCATGTGCCCCCGGCTGTGAAGATATGGGCCGCGATCGTGTCAGGGCGGCACGTGCCGTTCAGGCACCACCGGGGATGAGAGGCGGCGAGCATGAACCGACAGAAGAAGCTGGCGATCCTGTGTGCGGGCGGTCCCGCGCCGGGGCTGAACTCGGTGATCGCCGCGGCGACGATCCGCGCGCGGCTCTCGGGCGTGGACGTGGTGGGCGTTCACGACGGGTTCCGCTGGCTGATGGAGGGTGACATCTCCAAGGTGTCGCCCCTCACCATCGACAGCGTGTCGCGGATTCACTTCCGCGGGGGCTCGCACATCGGCATCTCCCGCGCGAACCCCACCCGCGACGAGGCCGCCCTCGACGCCGTGCTGCTCTCGCTCCTGCGCCTCGACGTCGACAAGCTCATCACCATCGGCGGCGACGGCACGGCGTGGTCCGCGAACCGCCTGGAGCGCCGGGCGAAGGGTCAGCTCCGGGTCGCCCACGTGCCCAAGACCATCGACAACGACCTCGACCTCCCGAACGACGTCGACACCTTCGGGTTTCAGACCGCGCGTCACGTCGGCGTCGAGATCGTGAAGAACCTCATGGTCGACGCCAAGACCACCCACCGCTGGTACTACGTGGTCACCATGGGCCGTAAGGCCGGGCACCTCGCCCTGGGCATCGGCAAGGCCTCGGGCGCCACCATCACCCTCATCCCCGAGGAGTTCGGGCGCGAGAAGGTGCCCATGCAGCGCATCGTCGACATCCTCGTGGGCGCCGCGGTGAAGCGCCTCGCCAACGGGCGCAGCGACGGCGTCGCGATCCTCGCCGAGGGGCTGCTGGAGTGCCTGCTCGAAGAGGACCTCGCCTCGGTCGAGAGCCCCGACGGGCGCGACCAGCACGGCGGGCTGCGCTTCGCCGAGGTGAACCTCGCCGAGGAGCTCAAGGGCCGGGTCATTCGAGAGCTCCGCGGGTACGGGCTCAAGGGCGGCATCGTCGCCAAGAGCATCGGGTACGAGCTCCGCTGCGTCGACCCCGTGCCCTACGACATGGACTACACCCGCGACCTCGGGTACTGCGCCGCGCGCTACCTCATCGAGGGCGGCGGCGGGGCCATGGTCTCGATCCAGGGCGGGCGCTTTCGCCCGGTGCCCTTCGACGCCATCATGGACCGCGAGAACGGCCGCACCCGCGTGCGCATGGTCGACACCGACTCCGACCGCTACCGCATCGCGCACTCGTACATGGTCCGGCTGAAGCGCGACGACTTCGACGACGCCCACGAGCTCGCCAAGCTCGCCGCCACCGTGCACCTCTCGCCCGACGCGTTCCGCGCGCGCTACGCGTACGTCACCGACACCGAGCCCTCGGCCCTCTCGGTGCTCTCGCGCATGCCCCCGCCGCAGCGCTTCAGCGACGTGCCCTCACCCCCGAGGCCCGCCTCGGAGTAGACTCCCCGACGACATGGGATCCGAGCTCGTTCGCTTCGGCGTCGCGATGGACAACGACCTGCTGGACCGCTTCGACGCGCTCATCGCGCGCCGGGGCTACGCCACGCGCTCCGAGGCCCTGCGCGACCTCGTGCGCGGCGCGCTGGTCGAGGCCCACCTCGAGGCCGACGGCCCCGCCGTGGCCACCCTCACCCTGGTCTACGACCACCACGTGCGCGAGCTCTCGGAGCGGCTCACGGAGATGCAGCACGACCTCGGCGAGCACGTGGTCTCCACCCTGCACGTGCACCTCGACCACGACCACTGCATGGAGGTCATCGTGCTCCGCGGCCCCGCGGCCCTGCTGCAGCGCGCCGCCGACGGCATCCTCGCGACCAAGGGCGTGCAGCACGGGCGGCTCGTGCTCACCGCGCGCCCCGAGGGCGCCCCCCACCATCACCAC
>JBILLI010000044.1:0-20542 GCA_044376155.1 Polyangiales bacterium | reverse complement strand
AAGAAATCCGTGCCCGACGAGGGTCACCCGCGTGCCGGGAGGGCCCGAGGTCGGGGTCACGCGATCGGCGGTCGGGTGGACCTGCGCCCCCGCGGGAAGGGCGCCGACGAGCATCACGAGCAGCAGCGCCGCGCGGCGTGACAGGGTCATCGGTGACTCACGCGATCGTCCGGGGACATCCACTCGACCTTGCTGCGCGGCGGAGGCTTTCGCAATCGGGGCGTCGCGTCGCGAGGGCACCCGTGGCGGTGCCGCGCGAGGCGTGAGAACACCCATGGGTACATGGCGCCCGACCTCGAACGACTCGCCGATGAACTCTGCGCGAGGCATCACGCGCACACGGTGATCCTCTACGGCTCCCGGGCGCGTGGGACGCCGCGGGGGAGCAGCGACATCGACGTGTTCGTGCTGCGCGACGACGGCCCCGCGACCAGCGACCACCGCCGCTGGGAGGGGCTCTGGCTCGACGCGTGGATCCACCCCCTGCGCGACGCCGAGCACCCCGAGGAGGGGCTGCTGCGGCTGTGCGGGGGGCGGGTGCTGCGGCAGCGAGACGGCGTCGGCGATGCGCTGCTCGCGCGGGTCGAGGGGATGCGCGACGCCGGCCCTCCGCCGCTCACCGCCGAGAAGCGGGCGCTGTGCGCGACGTGGTTGGAGAAGACCGCGGCTCGGGTGCGCGAGGCGTCGCCCGATGACCTCGAGGCGCTGCTGCGCCGCGCGGCGCTCTTGAACGAGGCGCTGGAGAGCTATTTCGTGCTCCGTGCGCGCTGGTATCCCGGTCCACGCGCGGCGCTGGAGGTGCTCGCGCGCGAAGACCGCGCGACGCACGCGTGCTTCGCGGCGGCGCTGACCGACCCGGACGGGGACCTCGACGCCCTGGTGCGACGGGTGATCCCCGCGGGAGAGGGCCCGGCGTGAGCGTCGGCGACGCACGGGCGTCGCGTCAGGAGGGAGACCGACCGTTGCGGAGCATCGCCAGCCGCATCTCCCACACCGAGCGGTCGAGCATGCGCGTCGACAGCAGCAGGTGGATCAGCATCGACGGCAGGATCACGTAGTAGACGATCTGCGTGAGCACCACCACGAGGTCGGCGCGCACGTATTGGGTCGTCTGCGCCGTGATGAGCAACATGATGACCCCGCGCCAGATCTGCGCGCCGTCGCGGCCCTGATACCCCCAGCGCACCACCAGCCCGAGGATCACCCCGAGGACCGCGCCGAGCACCACCACCCCGATGTCGCCGCCGATGAGCAGGCCGTCGCCCACCATCGTCCCCGCGACGCCCGCGCCGCGTCGTCGCTGCCCGAGGAGCTCGTCGGAGAGGAACTCCGCGGTGGTGCGGATGCTGGACTTGCTCGGCGCGATCTGCGACGGCAGCAGGAGGATCAGCGCGTCGACGAAGTAGTCCACCCCGCGCGACATCTGCCCGTGGTTCGCCAGCAGGAGGCAGTAGGCCTCCTTCGTGAGCATGATCCCGTCTTCGGTGTTGAGCACCTGCTCGCCGCTGGTGAGCAGGTCCACCGAGGCGTTGAAGGCCCCCGTGGGACCCTCGCTCTGGAACCCCCGGAACACCCCGTAGAAATTGAAGGCCTGGATCGCCGCGGCGACGGCGGGCAGGTAGCGCATCCACCGCAGCGGCATCGCCAGCCCGTCGACCAGGATCAGCGCGATCAGAAACGGGAAGACGGTGTAGCTCCGCCCGCCGTTGCCGAAGAAGAGCAGCACCGGGATCTGCGCGAAGAACATCGCCAGCGCGAGCCGCCGCCGCTCGCGCAAGAAGCGCGCGAGCAGGGCGTAGTACCCCACCCCCAGAGACATCACCGGGAGGTACCAGACCTTGGAGATCACCTGGGTCACCAGGTATCCCGCGCCGCCGGTGTTGCGCGACGCCACGATGCTCTCGGCCTCGTTGTCGGTCACGTCGCCGTAGCTCGCCGTGGCCACGATGCTGCCGCCCGACATCAGCCGGTCGACCACGTTCAACGCATACGGCAACAGCCCCAGGAGCACGAAGGGCAGCGGTCGTATGGCCGTGTCGCGCGCGCCCTTCGGGTCGGGCATCGGCACCGCCGCGGGGGCCACCAGAAAGTACGCCCCGAAGAGCGACAGCGCGAACCAGCAGTGCGCGAACTGCACCTGCGACACGATGTCGGTGTCGAGGAGCACCGTGCCCGGCGACTCCAGCGCCATGCGGTAGCCCTGGAGCCACGCGAGCGCGGGCTTCACGAAGTAATAGAACATCCACCCCAGCAGCATCAGCCCGGGGTTCGAGAGCCGCAGCCGCCCCTCGGGGTCGCGCAGCGCCATCACCCCCGCGATCGCGGCCAGCACGAACACCTCGGCGAAGAAGGGGCCCAGCGCCGCCGTGCGCACCTCGGTCGCCGTGAACGCCGCGTAGGCCGACAGCACCGCCGCCGTTCCGAACAGCACCCCCAACGCAGGGGCGCCCGCGCGCGCCCGCGACGACGCGGTACCGGAGGTCTCCGGCGCGGGGGAGGGGGGGCGCGGTGGCGGTTGGCTCCGGGAGCGGGCCCACGGCAGTTCAAGGGTCAAGGGGGCTCCGACAGAGGCAACTACGCCGCTCGCGTCGCGGTAGATGGGCCGACGGGGGGCGACGCCGTCGCGAGGGGTGCAGCATGGTGTGACGCGCGGGGTGCGTCAATTGCGCATGGAGCCCGCGTCACGGGGGAGGTCCCGGCCCTCGTGCGCCTCGCGAGGCTCCCTGCGTCGCGGTCGCCGACAGGCGGAGGCCGCGAACCGCGGGGCGCGGCGACGACGTGCACGCGCATCCCTTGCCGCACGCCCTGCGCGCACCGACGACGCGAGGCCCGCACCGAACACGCTGTCTCCCTGGAGATTCAACGCGGTCCGCGCGTTGCAGCCCCACGGTGGACCATGGACGCCACCCGACGATCGATGCTCACCGTCGCGCTGCTCGCCGCGATCCCGACGCCGGCCTGGGCGAACCCTCCCGCGGTGCCGCCTGCGCCCACGCCGACGGCGCCCGAGCTCGTGCCGCAGGAGATCGCCGACTTTCGCTCCATGCTCCGTCGGCTGAGGATCTACCTCCTGCACGCCGGGCAGGGCACGCGGCATTTCGGCGACCTCGGCGACGGTGAGCAGCTCTGGTTCGTGCTGCCGTCGTGCCGCACGGTGGCGGCCGAGGACGAGCGCCGTGATCCCTGCCCCATCGACCGCCTGGAGGTCTCTGCCGTCGGCGGCGGCGCGGTGCGGGTCGGGCGCATGACCACCGTGCTCGACGGCGAGGTGCCCCGGAGGGTCCAGGCCGTGGTGGTCGAGCGCGGCGTGCGGGTGATTCGGGTTCGCATGGTGACGCCGTTGGGGAACACCCGCTTCGACGGCGTGATTCGGGTGGGCGACTTCGGTGAGCTCCCCGTGCCCGTGGGTGCGCCCACGGCGACCGGCTTCGCGCTGGACTTTCGCGAGTACCCCGGTCGCTGACGCGGCGCGCGTCGGTGAGCACGCCACAACGGGCCTCCTCGCCCCGCGGTGATTCATCATCACACGCCCGCCCGCGCCGTTGTCGGAGACGGGATCGCGACAAGACGCCCCACCCGAAGCAGATTGCTCACCCGTGCCCCGGTCGGTGGATGTTCGGGTTTTGCAGGGGTCGAACATCGTGTATACCCGGGTCTCTATAGGGTTCTTCGGGCGGTGAAGGGCACCGAACGGAGAGCCTCTCCCCGAGGAGGCATTCGTCCATGCGGAAGACTTCTTTGTTTCAGGTGGCCGCTCTTGGCCTCGCGCTGCTTGGCTCCTTCAGCGGCTGCGGGAGCAGCACCCCGGCGGTGCAGACGGTCACGTCGCGCGTGGTCCGCGGCAGGGTCCCGGCGCGCACGGGCAACGCGCGCATCGTCCGCGTTGTGGCGATCAACGCCAAGACCCGCCTCACCATCGGCTCCGTGGTGCCCGCGGCCAACGGCACCTGGTCCCTGAGCAACATGCCCGTGGGCGCGACCTACCGGCTGCAGTTCATCACCGCCAACAACCGCTCTCGCCCGCTGGTGTTCCCGCGCCGGGTCGGCGTGCCCGCGAAGACCAACCTCTTTCGCATCGGCACCAAGCGCTCGTTTCGCGTCGGCACCCTCGACGGCCCCATCGACGTGGGTGACCTGACCACCGAGATGGTCGACGGCGAGGAGCAGTTCGTGCCCCCGTCGGGCAGCGCGCCCAACACGCAGGAGGACTTCGACGAGGACGGGATGCCCGACTCGATGGACCCCGACCTCGACGGCGACGGCACCGACGACGCGATGGACACCGACCTCGACGGCGACGGCACGCCCGACAACACCGCCTTCGGCGACCAGGACGGCGACGGGATCACCAACGAGTCCGACCCCGACATGGACGGCGACGGCATGCCCAACGCCCAGGACACCGACAACGACAACGACGGCATGCCCGACGCGATGGACACCTCGCCCAACGGCGACGAGGGCGGCAACGCCGAAGACCGCGACGGCGACGGCGTCCCCAACAGCGAAGACGTGTCCACCCCGGACGACGGCGACGAGGGCGGCGGCGGCGGCGACGGGGGGACCGACCTTCCTGTGGACGCTGGCGCGCCCAAGGAAGACGGCGGTCCCTGATCCGTCGGGCTGCGCCCTGATCGCCTCCGCGCGGGGGACTCAGGGCGCGCCGAACAACCTCCCAAACGGGTCCGCCGGGCCCTCCAACGCCGCGAGAGTCTCCGCCGCGGCGATGTCCTCCAGCGTGATGCGCAGCCCCGCCATGCGGTGCACGGTCGACACCTGCGCGCCCGTTGGCAAGGTGATCCACCCCTCCCACGACGTCTCGAGGCCCGGGATGGGCAGGATGCTCACCCACATCCGCCACGCCCGCGGTCGGCCGTTCTCATCGAGGATCCACAGGTAGCGATCGCCCGGGGTGACGCCGCCGACCGTGTAGGTCACCTGCAGCGCGTCGCGGCCCTGGTCGTCGCGGGCGAGGGCGCGACGAACCCCGCCGTCGAAGACCTTGGGCACGGGGTTCAGCCAGAACGAGTCGTTGGCCCACCGCGCCCAGGCCCGGTCCAGCGCGGTGCGCAACGCGTCGCCCTGCAGCGCCGTGCCGTTGCGCCACGCCACGCCCCGTCGCGTGCCGAGGTCGATGAGCACCCGCAGCGAGCCGTTCTCGTAGCGCTCCAGGTTGCGCGCGCGGTCCCAGAGGTGTCGCGCGCCGTCGCGGGTGCGCCAGCGCACGGCCCCCGTGCGGGCCCAGGCGTCGGCGTTCACCGCGGTGTTCATGCGCCGCGCGAGGTCCTCGGCGGCGTCGCCCTCGGTGGCCTCGGGGAGCGGGTGCCGCTGGGTGACGTAGAGCACCGCGAAGAGGGTGAGCAGCAGGGCGACGAAGGCGCCGACGATCCTCGCGAGCCAACGGAGCGAACGCTTCATGCGCGTAGGATGGTCCCACCAACGCCCGCGGTGCGCGCGGGGATCTGCTCAGTTGAAGCGGTTGTAGAGCGCGCGCACGAGGTCGCGCTGCCGCGTGGACCAGGCGAGGAAGGTGTAGGTCGCGTGCGAGCGCAGGCCGTTGCGCCCCACGAGCCAGTCGCGCACCTGCGCGTCGAGGGCAGACTTCATCGCGCAGCCCACGTAGATCGTGTGGATGTGCGGCGCCTCGCTGGAGGGCCACCCGTCGTGGCCGGGCCAGCGGTACCACCCCGCGAAGCCCTGGTCCGCGAGGCGTGAGAGCAGCGCGCGGATCTCGGTGTGCGAGAGCCCGCGGGTGCTGATGTCGGTGGCGGCGCTGTACTGCAGACCGTTGGCGCGGCCGTCGGGGGCGTGGGTGCCCGCCGAGGCGGCGTAGTACCCGATGGTCTGCGTGATGCGAGACGCGGGCACACCCGCGCAGCGCAGACGGTCGGACGCGTCGGGGTGCAGCCCGGAGCGCAGCAGCGAACGGCGGGCGCATGCGGGCTGGGTGTTGGGCGGCGGCGGCGCCGGGGCGCAGTAGTCGTTGGTGCCCGAGGGCTGCGGCACACACCCGTTGGGGCACGACACCGTCTGCACCACGCCGCTCACGCAGCGCTGCCGCGCGCGGCGGTCGGTGGTGCACGTCCAGATGGCGGACTGCCCCGAGGCCGAGCCCGTGCAACGCGGCGGGGGGGGAGGGTCTTGCACGGTGAAGCAGAGGTAGTTGTCGGCCCAGGTGTGCGGGTCGGCGGGCTCGAAGAAGGGCACACACTCGCGGCCGGGGATGGGCCCTGAAGCGCTCCACGAGAGCGCGTAGCGACTGCTCGTCGGGACGCAGAGGTGATTGTCGCTCCACCCCCGCCCGGCGGGCTCCGCGGGCTCGTTCACCAGGGTGCACCGCATCCCCGCGATGGGCCCCGCGCTGGACCAGCGCACCCCGAGGTCCTCGCTCGTGCAGAGGTGGTTGTTGCTCCAGCCGTCGGGGTCCTGCGGCTCGTTCAACGACACGCAGCGGGCGCCCGTGACCGGGCCGTCGCAGGTCCAGGTGAAGGGGCCGACGGTGCGGCGACACGGCGGCGGCGGGCGCGTCGGGTCGGGCATCGTGGCGGGGATGTCTTCCACGATCACCGGCACGTCGGCGGTGGTCACCGGGACGTCCGCTGCGGTGACGGGCACGTCCGTCGCGGTGAGGGGTATGTCCGTCGCGACGACGGCGTCGTCGACGGTCTCGATCACGTCGTCCTTCTCGCCCTCGTTGGGCGGGAGCAGCGGCGCGTCGGCCCCCTCGGGGAGCTCGGCGTCTTCGGGCACCGGGGGATCGGTGTAGTCCTCGGGGTCGTCGTCGGTCACGCCCGCACAGCCCGAGAGGAGCGCGAGCCCGAGCAGCAGCGCCGACCATCGCATGCGACGCACGATACCCCCACTCGCGCGCGGCGGGTACGGCCCGCCGTCAGGGTTCGCGGGTGTCGTCGAGCGCGAGCGCCGCGCAGACCGCGGTCATCGCCGCGCCGGTCGCCGTGACGGATTCGCCCTCGCGACCCAGCGGCGCCCAGAACACGCTGTCCCCCGCGTCGCAGCGGCGGTCGCCGTTGCGGTCGACCAGCAGCGCGACGCGCTCATCGGGCCATGCGCGCCCCGGCATGTTCCACCCGAGCGCGACCCGGCCCTCGCGCACCATCGTGACCGCCACCTGCGCGGCCACGGGGCGCTCGGTCGACACCACGCCCGCGAACACCGTGGCCCCGTCGTCGACGCCCGCGAGGATCACGGTGCGGACGAGCGCGCGGTCGTCCATCGCGGCCAGGGCGGCCTCGGCCTGCGCGCGGGAGGGGGGCGCGCGCAGGGCCTCGGAGACATCCTCGTCGCCGAGCGTGGCGAAGCGCTGGCTCACCATCCCGCGCAACACGTCGCCTCCGCGCAGGCCCGCCGCGCCGGGCGCGAGCACCACCGCCGCCACCTGGGGATAGCCGTTGGCGCCCCGCGGCACACACACGCAGGCCTCGAACGCGCCGCCGCGCACGCGCGCGGTGCCCACCACCACCCCGCGGGCGTCGCTGAGCGATGCGCCGTCGGTGGGCACGTACCGGATCGCGAAGCGCGCCAGCGCCCCGTCGGGCGCCGTGAGCCCCGCGGCGTGTGGTCTGGGGCGCCGTCACGCACCCCGCCCGCACGGCGTCGCAGGCGGCGGTCTCGGCGGGCACCGAGGCCTCGGCCACCGCCCCTGCGTCCGCGACCGCGGCGTCGCCCGCCGTGCCGTTCACCACCATGCCGCACCCGGTCGCACCGACTGCCAGCAGCAACCCGACGATCCGCTCCCATGCGCTCATGCCCCGACGATGCCTCGCACCGACTGTAAAGACCATCGAGGAGATCGAGACATCATTGCATGGCAGGGACATACAATCGGGGTGCTACGCCGCAGGGACCACCGCGCTCCACGCGAGGGGCGTCAGCGCGGCCTTCTGCAGGGCGCCGCCGGTCACGGCGCGGGAGACCTGATATCGCTCGTGCCCGCCGTCGATGTAGGCCACGAGGTAGGCCGCCTGCGGCGCGTCGACGGCGACCACCGCGCCCTGCGCGTCCATGGCCACCGCGTGCACCAGACGCCCGGGCGGCGGCACCTGCGACTGCACCTCGTGCAGAAAGAACTGCCCGCCCCCGTGGCGCTGAAAGGCCTCGCGGTACGCGGACCAGAAGTCCTGCGCGGGGGCCGCGGCCTCGGCCGTCCCCTCTCCCTCGGGCTTGCCGAGCACGAACGCGAGCACCAACCCGGTCACGAACACGCCGCCGCGAAAACCCCATGCGGCCGTGGGGTCCATCTGCGCGAGGGGCCGAAAGATCCGCAGCTCGGCGTTGAAGACCTGGGCCACCGCGGAGATCACCGCCGCGAGGCAGAGGAACGCGCCGATGGAGAACAGCTTGTCGCGGATCCAGCCCATGGTCCCGGAGGATCTCTCCCCACCGCGCCGTGGCACAACTTTCGTTCCGTCGACGCGGCGAGGATCACCCGGGTCGGGCGCGCGGTGCGATAGCGTCGCGGCGTGTCTCCGACGACGACCGTGCCCGCGCCCGCTCGCGCCGCGCAGCTGCGCGCGGTGGGCACGGCGTTTCTGCGGCAGCGCCCGTGGATCGTCGCCCCGTCGCTGCTCGCGCAGGCCGCGCTGCTCGGGACGAGCGACGCGCCGCGGACGCAGCTCGCGGCGGTGCTCACGGGCTTCACCGCGCTGCTCTCGCTCTTCGCGTGGGAGGCCCGCCGCGGCCGCCGCGCGCTCGTCACCGCCGACGCGCTCTCGCGCTCGCTGCGGATCACCCTCGCGGGAATCACCGTCGGCGCGGTCGCCACCGGCGGGATCCAGAGCCCGCTGCTGCCCGTGCTCTTCGCGCCCACCGTGGTGGGCTTCGCGGCCTTCGGGCGCGCGCGGGAGGGCAGGGCGCTGCTCGTGGGCCTCGCGCTCGCGCTCCTCGCGCTGACCCTGCTGCCCCGGGCGACGCCCTTTCCGCCGCTGCCGGTCGCGACCCACCGCGCGATGTCGCTGGTCGCCGCGCTCACCGCCCTCGCGCTGCTCTGGTCGGGCGTGTCGAGCCTCACCGACGCCTACGCCCACGCCGGCGACGCCCTCTCCCGCGCGGGCGATGAGCTCCTCGCCACCGCGGAGTCCCGTCAGCGCGCCCTGGACGACCTCGGCGCGCAGGTCGCCCACGAGATCAAGAACCCCCTCACGGCCATCAAGGGGCTCACCGACCTCCTCGCCGAGCAGGCGCCCGACGCCCGCGACGCGCGGCGTCTCGCGGTGATCTCCGACGAGGTCGCCCGCATCGAGCGCATCCTGCGGGAGTACCTCTCGTTCAGCCATCCCTTCGAGCGCATCGAGCGCGCGCCCACCGACCTCGCCGTGTTGTTGCGCGACCTGCTCGGGCTGCTGGAGGTGCGCGCCGACCGCGGCGGGATCACCCTCTCCGCCGAGGGGGAGGATCTCGTGGCGAAGGTCGATCCGCGGCGGGTGAAGGAGGCCCTGTTGAACCTCCTGCTCAACGCCCTCGACGTCACCCCGCGGGGCGGCCGCGTGACCGTCTCGTGGGCCCGCGACGGCGCGGCGGTCACCCTCGCGGTGTGCGATGACGGCCCCGGGATGTCACCCGATGTCCTTGCGCGCGTGGGGGATGCGTACTTCACCACCCGCGCCGAGGGCACCGGCCTGGGCGTGCGCCTCGCGCGTCGCGCGGCCGAGGCCCACGGGGGATCCCTGGTGTTCGACCGCGCGCCCGGCGGCGGCACCCGGGCGACGATGTCCCTCGGCGACGCGCCCGCGGAGGCGTCGTGAGCGCGCGGGTGCTGGTCTGCGACGACGAGTCGGCGGTGCGCTTCACCGTGCAGGACGCGCTGGAGTCCGCGGGCTACGAGACCGTCGCGGCGGGTGACGTCGAGGAGGCCCTGGCGCGCCTCGACGGCTGCGACGTGGTGATCACCGACCTCGCCATGCCCGGGCGCGACGGCCTCGCGCTGCTCGCCGAGGTGCGGGCGCGGGACCCCGAGCTGCCCGTGATCCTGCTCACCGCGCGGGGCTCCGAGCGCGTCGCGGTGCAGGCCATGAAGCTCGGCGCGTGGGACTACCTCCCCAAGCCCTTCGCCCTCGACGAGCTCCGCGCCGCGGTGTCGCGCGCGGCGGAGGCCCGGGGGCTGCGACGGCGCGCCGGGCAGCTCACCACCGAGCGCGCGCTGGGGCGCCCCCTCGTGGGCGAGAGCGCGGTCTTTCGACGGCTCCTCGACGACGCGCGGCGCGTGGCGCGCCGGGAGATCCCGGTGCTTTTGCGGGGCGAGACGGGCACGGGCAAGGAGCTCGTGGCCGCGCTGCTCCACGCCGAGAGCGCCCGCCGCGACGCGCCCTTCGTGCGCTTCAACTGCGCGGCGATCCCCGCGGAGCTCGCCGAGGCTGAGCTCTTCGGCCACACCCGCGGCGCGTTCACCGGCGCCACCGCCGAGCGCAAGGGTTTCTTTCGGCAGGCGCACGGCGGCGCGCTGCTGCTGGATGAGGTCGGCGAGCTCCCGATGTCACTGCAGCCCAAGCTGTTGCGCGCGTTGCAGGAGGGTGAGGTGCAGCCCCTGGGCGCGGCCCGGGTGGAGCGCGTCGACGTGCGCGTGATCGCCGCCACCCACCAGGACCTCCGCGCCGCCGTGAGCGCGGGCACCTTTCGCGAGGACCTGTACTACCGCCTCGCGGTGGTCGAACTGACCGTCCCGCCGCTGCGCGCGCGCCGCGAGGACATCCCGTCGCTCGCGGAGCACTTTCGTCGCCGCTACGCCGCGCGCTTCGACCTCCCCGACGTGCGCTTCACCCCCGCGCTCGTCGCGGACCTCTCCGCGCGGGAGTGGCCGGGCAACGTGCGCGAGCTCGAGAACGCCGTGGCCCGGATGCTCGCGTTGAGCGAGGGGGGCGCGCTCGGGCCCGAGGCGCTCGACGGGGTGCGCGACGGAGCCCTCCCCGACGAGCCCGCGGGGCTGCGCGACGAGGTCGCCCGCTTCGAGCGAGAGCTCTTGCGCAAGGCGCTGGAGGCCTGCGGGGGGAATCAGTCCGAGGCCGCGCGGCGGCTCGGGGTCTCGCGCATGACCCTGCTCGACAAGCTCAAGCGCCACGGGCTACGCGGTTGATGGGGGGTGGCGACGTCGCCACCCCTTCGCCACCCCTCGCCACCCCCTTTTCGCCACCCCACTGACCAATTCCTATGTGATTTCAAGGGGGCCATTCCTGGCACGCCGCGTGGTCAGGGGAGCGGCGTGCAATCACCCTTCGACCTCTTCGCCAAGGGGATCATCGAGGCGGGGCTCGACCCTGCGTGCGAGGTCTCGCTGCAGCAGCCCACGGCGCTCGACCCGCTCTACGCCGACGCGCTGGTGGAGCCCCGTCCCCACGCCGACGCGCTGCTGCGCGAGCGCGGACTGCTCGGGCGCATGGGCGCCGAGGCGTGCGTGATGGACCCCTTCTCCTCAACCCCGACGGCCGCCGAGGTCCATCGGTGCGTGGCGCGCGTGTCGATGCTCCGCGCGCAGCGGGCGACGCCCCTGGCGCTCTGGGTGATCAGCCAGAAGTACCCGCGGCACGCGGCGCACGGGTGGTCCCTCGCGCCGAGCGGGGCGTGGGGCGACGGCGTCTATCTGGGCGCGCCCGACGCGCCGCGGGTGGTCTGCGTGACGCGCTTGCCGCCCACGCGCGACACGCTCTTGCTGCGGCTCATGGGACGCGGCGAGACCCTCGACCGCGCGCTCCGAGAATTCTCCGCGCTCCCCGCCGACGCGTGGGAGCGGACCTTTGTCCCGTCCATGCTCTTGAAAGTGCGCGCCGAGCTTCGCAGGATGGGCGCCACCGCACTGCCCGAGGAGGAACCGCTGATGCGCTATACCGAGATGGTCGCTGCCGGGAAGGCACTGGAGGCTGAGTACCGCGCCGAGGGGCGCGTCGAGGGGCGCGTCGAGGGGCTCCGTGACGCCGTGCTGCTGCTGTGCGAATCCCTCGGGATGCCCGCCGACGAGGCGCTCCAGGCGCGCATCGCCGCGGCGGACGCCGAGGGCCTGCGCGCGATGATCTCCCGCCTGAGCACCGCGCGCACCCTGTCGTAGACACGTTCGCGCGGCGGGCCGAGGGGGTGTATCCATTCGCCCTCTCGACACACCCTCATGCCCTCGAACATCGCCTTCACCGGTCGCATCTCCGTCAACCCCAGGGGCTTCGGCTTCGTCACCGAAGACGGGGACCTCTCTGCCGCGCGCAGCGCCTTCGTGGCGCCGCCGCTGCTGAACCCCCTCCTCGCCGACGACCTCGTGCGCGCCGAGGCCGTGCTCGGCGACGACGGCCGCATCTCGGCCACGGCCCTGCACCTCGTGGAGCGCACGCGCACCGAGCTCGTGGGCGAGGTGGTGCTGCACCGCGGCGGGCAGCACCTGCGGGTCGACCGCGAGGTGGCCAACACCGACCTCCCGCTCCACGCCGGAGGGCTCTCGCTCGCGCAGGGCGACCACGTGCTCGCGCGCCTCGAGCACGGCGGGGTGCGCGCGCTGCGACGGCTGGAGACGCCCGACGAGCGCGCCCTGATGCGGGTGCTCGCGCGCTACGCGATCCCCACGGAGAACAGCCCCGAGGCCCTCGCGGAGCTCGACGCGGTGCGCGCGAAGCCCCACGCCCTGGGCGCGCGGCGCGACCTGCGGGAGGTGCCCACGGTGACCATCGACGCCGCGAGCACGCGCGACATCGACGACGCCATCTCGGTGATCCCGCCGACGGGGGATGGCGCGCTGCGGCTGCTGGTGTCCATCGCCGACGTGGGCGCGTTCGTGCCCGAGGGCTGCGCGCTCGACCGCGACGCCCGCGACCGCGCGACCAGCGTGTACCTCGCGGGGCGGGTGATCCCGATGTTCCCCGAGGCGCTGAGCGCCGACTGGCTCTCGCTGCTCCCGGGGGTTGACCGCTGCTGCCTCACCGCGGAGCTCCGCATCGACGCCGAGGGGCACGTCACCAGCGTGGACGTGTACCGCTCGCTGATCCGCTCGTGGGCGCGGCTGACCTACGACGAGACCGCGCGCTTCCTCGACCACGGCGAGGTCTCGGCCGCGATGGAGCCCGCCCGCGCGGTGATGCCGTGGTTCCGCACGGTGTCGTCGCGCCTGCGCCTCGCCCGCACGCGCCGCGGCGGCGTGGAGATCGCGCGCGAGGAGGCCCGGGTGGTCTTCGACCCCGCCACGGGCACGGCGTCGTCCATCGAGAACGTGCGGCCCACCTCGGCCCACGCGCTCATCGAGCGCTGCATGGTGGCGGCCAACGAGGCCGTGGCCCAGTGGCTCGTGCAGCGCGGCGTGCCGGGGATGTTCCGCGTGCACGACGAGCCCGGCGCGGACCGCGTGCAGGCCCTCGAAGACTTCGCGACGAACTTCGGCATCGCCGCGGGCTTCGGCGGACGTCTCTCCCCGCTCGCCCTCGCGGCCTTCGACCACCAGATCACGGGGATGCCCTCCGAGGCCGCGATCCGCGCGGTGATGCTCCGCGCCCTCGGCCCCGCGCGGTACACCGTGCTGCCCGCGGGGCACTACGGCCTCGCGGCGCCGCTCTACCTGCACTTCACGTCGCCCATCCGTCGGTACGCCGACGTGGTGGTGCACCGCACGCTGGCGCGTTACCTCGACGGCGACCGCGCGTGGGTGCCCAACGACCCCGCGGTGGAGGTGCTCTCGCGGCACGTCAACGTGCGCGCCCGCAACGCCGCCCGCGCCGAGACCGACCGACAGCGCATGCTCGCCGCGCAGTACATGGGGGACCACCTCGGGGAGGTCTTCCCCGCGCGCATCACCCGGGTGCGCCCCTTCGGGCTCATCACCCAGCTCGATGGCTCGCTCATCGAGGGCACGCTCCCCCTCGATGCGCTCCCCGAGGGGCCGTACACCGTCGACGGCCGCGAGGGCGCCGCGGTGTCACCCACGAGGCGCTGGGAGGTGGGCATGCGGGTGGTGGTTCGGGTGCTCGCCGCGGACGCGTCCAGCGGGCGGGTGACCTTCGCCCTCGCGGGCTGATTCGTCCTCGTACGATTTCGTGTCACAAGCCTCGGGGGTCGCCCGTGGGTGCGTCGAACGCGGCGCGAACGCCGCCCAACCCACGCGAGAACACCCCATGAGCACCGCCGTCGACCTCACCCCCGCCGTCTCTCCCAGCACCGGCGCCCGCCTCGTCGCCCTCGACGGGCGCGCGCTGCCCCTCGTCGCCGCCTCCCTCGCCGTCGACGCCCGCGGCGGCGTCGCCCGGGTGGTGCTGACCCAGACCTTTCGCAACCCCTTCGACGAGCCCCTGACCGTGAACTACAGCCTCCCGCTGCCGCACGACGGCGCGGTGTCGGGCTTCGAGTTCGTGCTCGGGCAGGACAGGGTCGTGGGCGAGGTCGACCGTCGCGAGACGGCCCGCGCGCGCTTCGACGAGGCCCTCGCCGAGGGCCGCAGCGCCGCCCTCCTGGAGCAGGACCGGGGCTCCCTCTTCACCCAGGAGATCGGCAACGTGCCCCCGCGCACCGACCTCGTGGCGTGTGTGACCGTCGACCAGCGCTTGCGCTGGCGCGATGAGGGCGCGTGGGAGTGGCGCTTTCCCACCGTGGTCGCGCCGCGCTACCTCGGCGCCCCGGGCCGCGTGCCCGACGCCGCGCGCATCACCCAGGACGTCGCCGACGGTCCGCTCCCCACGCGCATGGACCTCGCGCTGACGGTGCGAGACCTCCTCCCCGAAGGGCGCGCCCCGAGCTCGCCCTCGCACCCGCTGAGCATGTCTCCGCTCGGCGCGTGCACACAGGTGCGCTTCGCCGACGGCGACGGCGCGCGGCTCGACCGCGATGTGGTGGTGCGCTGGCCCGTGGCGGGAACGTCTCCCGGGGTGTCTCTCGACCTGGGCCGTCCCGCCGCGCAGGCCGATGCCTTCGGGCTGCTCACGGTGGTGCCGCCGACCCGCGCGGCCGCGGGGCGTGCGGTGGGCCGAGACCTCATCCTGCTGCTCGACACGAGTGGTTCGATGGGCGGCGCGCCGCTGGATCAGCTCCGCCGCGTCTCGTCGGCGCTCATCGACACGCTGGGGGAGGGCGACACCCTGGAGCTCATCGAGTTCTCGAACGAGCCCCGTCGCTGGAAGCAGGGCGCGGTGGCCATCACCGCGCAGGCGAAGCACGACGCGCACGGGTGGATCCGCAAGCTCCGCGCGAGCGGGGGCACCGAGATGCGCACGGGGATCCTGGAGGCCCTCGCGGGTCTGCGCGACGAGGCGCAGCGGCAGGTGGTGCTGATGACCGACGGGCAGATCGGCTTCGAGCAGGAGGTGGTGCACGCCATCGCGAGCCGTCTCCCGCCCGGGTCGCGGGTGCACACCGTGGGCATTGGTTCGTCGGTGAACCGCTCCCTCACGGGCCCCGCGGCGCGGGCGGGACGGGGCGTGGAGGTGGTCATCGGGTACGACGAAGACCCCGCCGAGGCCGCGAGTACGCTCACCCGCCGCACCGAAGCGCCCCTGCGCGTAGACCTCTCGCTCTCGGGCAGCGCGTTGTTGGAGCACGCGCCGCAGGCCCTGCCCGACCTCTTCGCGGCGTCGCCCGCGCAGATCTCCGTGCGGCTCCGGCCCGAGGGCGGTGAGCTCGTGCTGCGCGCGCGCGGGGCCGAGGGGGCGTGGGAGCAACGCATCACCGTGCCCGCGTGTGCGCCGGGCGAGGGGGCCCTCCAGACCGCGGCCCTCTTCGCCCGCGAGCGCGTCGAGGACCACGAGACCGCCCTCGCCGGCGGCGCCCCGGTGCGTGAGATCGACGCGGCCATCGAGAGCCTCGGGCTCGCGTTCCAGATCGCCACGCGGCGCACGTCGTGGGTGGCGATTCGTCATGAGCCCACGGTGGACCCGCGGCTGCCCACGCGCCGCGCGCGCATGCCCCACGAGCTCCCCGCGGGCATGAGCGCCGAGGGGCTCGGGCTGCGGGCGGCGTCGCCCATGGCGCATGCCTTTGGCCCGATGCCGGTGCAGGCCCCGGCCCCGATGGCCGCGTCGAGGATGTCGGCCGCGCCGCCGTCGGCGAAGCCCTCGCCGCAGGGGGGACGCGGAGGCGCGCCGGTGGGGGCGCCCGGGGCGTCGTTCAAGATGCGCGAGACCGAGGCGCGCAAGGAGTCGGCCCGCGCGCAGGACGCCGCGCCCCCGGCGGAGCCGAAGCGCAAGAAGTCCCTCGTGGAGAGCGTGCGGGACTTTCTCTTCAGCGACCACGACGACGCCGCGGTGCTCGCCGACGAGGCCGCGGAGGCTGTGCCTGCGCGCACGGTGACGGGCCGGGTGCTGCGCCGTGACGGTCGCACGCTCATCGTGGAGCTCACCGCCCCCGACGAGGGACTCGCGTGGGACCCCGACGGCGTCGCCGAGCTGCTGCTCCGTGACGGGCGCGTCGAGCGGGTGATGATCGAGGTCTCCCGCAGCACCCACGCCGGGTCGTTCGGTGCCGGCGTGGTTCTGCGCCTGGTGCTCACGCTCGCCGACGAGGCCCCGCGCGACGCGGGTTCGGTGCGGCTTTCGCGACCCGACGGATCCGTGCTCATCATCACCCTGTGACCGTGGACCACGACCAGCACCTCGCGGCCATCGTGGCCGGTGACGCCGACGCCTTCGGGCGCTGGGTCGCCGGCGTCGAGCCCGGGCTCCGCGGGGTGCTGCGTCCCTTCGCCGCGGCGGTCGACACCGAGGCGGTGCTGCAAGAGACCCTGCTGCGGGTCTGGCAGGCGGCGCCGCGGCACACCCCCGACGGACGTCCCCACGGGCTCTTTCGCCTCGCCGCTCGCATCGCGCGCAACCTCGCCATCGACGAGGCGCGGCGGGCGCGGGGGGTCTCCCTCGACGACGAAGTCCTTGCGCTGCAGCGAGATCTGCCCGATACGCCGGAGCGTGGCGCGCCCGATCCCCACCTCCGACGCGCCCTTGCGGAGTGTCACGGGCAGCTCACGGGACGTCCCGCCGAGGCCTTCGCGATGCGCGTCGAGTCTGCGGGCGCGGAGCCCGACGCGACCCTCGCCGAGCGCCTCGGGATGCGGCTCAACACCTTTCTCCAGAACGTCACCCGGGCGCGCAAGCTCCTGGTGGAGTGCCTCGAGCGCCGTCACGTGGACCTCACCCTGGAGCTGCGATGAGCGCCCCCGACGACGAGCTCCCCGAAGACCCCGCGGAGAGAGACGCGCTCATCGAGGCCGCCGCGGGCGCGTGGCGCGGGCGCACCCCGCACGGCGACGTGCGGGCGCACCCCGCGTGGCACGACCTCGACGCCGAAGGACGCGTCGAGGCCCACGACCGTGCCGCCACGAGCCGCGCGCTGGAGTCCGCGTTGGACCCCGAGGGGCTCTCCTCCACCGCCCGCGCGGTGCTCGCGCGCATTCGCAACGCGGGGCGCTGACCCTCACGCCCGCGTGAAGCGCACCGTGGCGCCGGGGCGGTGCTGCGCGAGGGCGCCCTGCGAGGCGCGGGCGACCACGGCCACCACGGGGTATCCGCCGGTGGTGGGGTGATCGGGGCCCATCACGATGAGTCCGCCGTCGGGGGTGACCTCGATGGCGCCGCGGACCAGCGGGGTCGAGGCGCCGTGACCGCTGGAGCCCGCGGGCATCTCTCCCGCGAGGCGCATGCCCACGCGGTCGACCTGCGGGCGCACGGTGAATTCTCGATGCAGCAGGGCGTCGAGGCAGGCCGCGGGGGCGTCGTCGAGCGGGTGCACCGCGAGGGTGTGCGACGAGGGCGCGCGGGGTGAGGGCGTTGTGGGCGCGCTCCGCGGGAGGATGTCGGCGTGGAGCACGTCGCCGCGTCGGAGCATGCGACCGTCGAGGCCGCCGAGGGACGCGACGAGGAGCGTGCCGCGACCGCCGAGAGACAGGGGCGCGGCGATTCCGCCGGGGAGTGTGAGGTAGCGGACGGCGTACGACGCCGCGGGGACCTCGAGCACCTCGCCCACGGCGAGCGTGCGCACCTCGCCGTCGACGCTCACCACGAGGGAATCAAGGGCGCGGAAGCGCGCGCGGTGCCAGGGGATCTCCAGCGCGGCGGCCTCGGGCGCGTTGCCCAGGGAGGATCGTACGCGCTCGAACAAGTCGCGATCCAGCGGTCCGCCCCGGGGCACGCCGAGGTGCATGAAGCCCACGCGACCGCGGTCCTGCACGGTGACGCCGGGGCCGACGAACTCCACCGCGAGGCTCATGCGGGCTCGAAGCGCACGCGGTCGCCCACGCGCCAGCGCGGGCCGTGCGCGGGCTCGAAGAGGGGCAAGTCGAGGGTGCGCCCGAGGAGGTTCCACCCGCCGGGGGACGCGAAGGGGTAGACCCCGGTGCGCGCTCCCGCGAGGGCCACGCTCCCTGCGGGGACCTTCGCCCGCGGGGTGCTCCGACGCGGCACCGTGAGCGACGGCGGGAGCGGGCCGAGGTACGCGAAGCCCGGGAGGAATCCCATGCGCAGCACCTCCCACGCCTCGGCGGTGTGCGCGGCGATGAGCGCGTCGCGGGTGCAGCCGAGGGCGTCGCAGACCGCGTCGAGGTCCTCGCCGTCGTAGCGCACGGGGACGGTCCAGACGCGGGCCTCGCGGGGTGATCGCACCGCCTGCGCGACCACGCGTACGAGGTCCTCGGGGCAGCGCGCGGCGCACACCAGCGCGTGGGCGTCAGAGACCACCACGTCGTCGACGCCGGGCAGCGCGCGGAGGCGCTCCAGCACCGCCACGGGGTCGCCGCCGGGTGGGAGCGCCACCCGCCACGCGCCCTCGCCCATGGCGATGACGCTCACGCGAGCGCCTCGCGCACGGCGCGGGCGATGGGGAGCGCGTGGACGCCGTCGCCGTGCACACACACCGTGTCGACCTCGCCCGCGCGCACGAGGCGGCGCACCTGCGCGCGCACCGCGTCGAGGTCGGTGAGCACGTCGCCCGGCGCGCCTCGGGGGATGAGCCCGCCGTCGGGGGCGTACCCGCGGTCGGCGAATCCCTCGCGCAGAAAGAGCCATCCTCGTGCGCGGGCCGCGGCGTGGAGCGCGCCGTTTGTGATGCCGACGAGGGTCACGGCGCCGAGGGTGTCGGCGGTGACGTCGCAGAGGCACTCGGCGATGTCGGGTCGCGCGGTGGCGGCGTGGTAGAGCGCGCCGTGGGGCTTCACGTGGGAGAGCCCGAGGCCCTCGTCGTGCGCGAGGTCTCGCAGCCAGGAGAGCTGCGCGCGGAGCGTCTCCTGGAGCGCGTGCATCGAGAGGTCCAGGGCGCGTCGGCCGAAGCCCTCGCGGTCGGGGTAGGAGGGGTGCGCGCCGACGGGGACGCGGTGCTGCCGCGCGCGGCGCAGGGCGCGGGTGGCGAGGGGGACGTCTCCCGCGTGGGCGCCGCAGGCGAGGTTGAGCAGGTGGGCGAGGGGGGTGAGGCCGTCGGGCTCGTCGTCGAGCTCGGCGGCGTCGAGGTTCAGCCGCACGGCGCGAGCCTCAGCGACCGGGAGGCGGCGGCGGATTGCACGTGACGCTGACTTCACGCCAATGGCCGTCGTCGCAGCGGTAGCCCGGGGGCTGGCACCCGCCTGTGGGGATGTAACACTCCAGCCCTGCGGCACACGACGCGCCGGTCTGGATCGACTGGCGCGGAGGGCAGGTCGGCGCCGCGGGGGGAGCGGGTGGTTGTGGGGCGAGCGCGGGCGGGTTGCGGGTCACCTCCACGGTCTCGGGCGCGCGCGGCTGGGCGCACGCGGCTGACACGGTGACCACCAGGGCGGCGCGGAGTCGCTTCATGCGCGGAGCATCGCACGGCCGCGGTTCAAGGTGAGCTACGCGGGGTCGACGAAGAGCTCCGCGGTGCGTTGCGCGAGGAGCGCGCGGCGGAACCACTGCATGAGCACGTCCTCATGGGCCTCGCGCTCGATGCGGGCGCGCTGCGCGGGGCCGAGGCGCAGGCTGCGCGTGCGGAGCGTCTCCAAGAGCAATGCGCGGGCGACCTCGACGCGGCCCTCGACGCGGCCCTCGACGCGGCCCTCGACGCGGCCCTCGACGCGGCCCTCGACGCGGCCCTCGACGCGGCCCTGTTCAATGCCCAGCTGAAGCGCGCGGTCGTGGATGAAGTTCCTCATGGTGAGCTCTTTCGGCAAGAATGCCTCGATGGGTGCGCGCAGTCCACGCGCGCGGGTGTCGGCGTCGGCGAGGACGGCCATGGCGATGGCGAGCTCGCCGAAGCGCTCGTCGTCGGTGCGACGACGCAGCGCGCGGAGGACCTCCCGCATGGAGCCCTCGGTGGCATCGACGGCGAGGGGCGCGAAGATCATCCAGAGCGGAGATCCCCGGTTCGCGAGCTCCTGCACGGTGCGTTGGTAGACGGGCTCGACGCGCAGGCGCAGCCCCGAGAAGCCCTCCTCCCGCGGCGCGGTGCGAAAGCGCTTGTGGGTGGGCCACGGTCGCTCCTTGCGCCCCTGCAACAGCACCACCGTGCTGCGCACCCTGGGAACGACGTCTCCGCGCGCCGCCGCCTGGTGCAGCCCGAGGGTGAGCATCGCGTGGTACTCGTAGAGCCGCACGGGCAGCGTGCGGGTCCAGCGCAACTGGAACTCGTTGTGCTCCACCCGGCG
>JBILLI010000467.1:0-6153 GCA_044376155.1 Polyangiales bacterium | reverse complement strand
CCTCGACGGCGGCGCCGTCATGGGCCTCTGCGTCGCCGGCCTCGGGCTCCTCGGGATGGGCGCGGTCTACTACATCTTCCGCGGCTCCCCCGACTTCAGCACGGTGATCCACTCGTTCGCCGTGGGCGCGAGCTCCATCGCGCTCTTCGCGCGCATCGGCGGCGGCATCTACACCAAGGCCGCCGACGTGGGCGCCGACATCGCGGGCAAGGTCGAGGAGAACATCCCCGAAGACGACCCCCGCAACCCCGGCGTCATCGCCGACAACGTGGGCGACAACGTCGGCGACATCGCGGGCATGGGCGCCGACATCTACGAGAGCTACGTCGCCGCGGTGGTGGCAGCCATGGCCCTCGCGCTCACCCTCCCGGCCACGTCGCTGCAGGCGCTCTCGGGCGAGACCGACGAGACCAAGCTGCGCTCCCTCGGCGTGCTGCTCCCGCTGCTGCTCGCCACGGTGGGCCTCGCGGTGAGCATCGTCGGCATCTTCATTACCCGCGCGCTCAAGAACATGGCGCCGGCGAAGGTGCTCCGCGCGGCGCTGATCCTCCCGCCCATCCTGGTGAGCGCGGCGGCGGTGGTGATCCTCCCGATGTTCGGCTACACGATGGCCGCGGTGGTCACCCTCGCGGCGGGCGCCGTGGGCGGCGGCGTCATCGGCCTCATCACGGACTACTACACGTCCATGGGCCCCATCGAGAAGGTCGCCGAGGCGTCGAAGACCGGCGCGGGCACCAACGTGATCCGCGGCCTCGCCGTGGGCCTCGAGAGCGTCGCGATCCCGATCTTCACCATCTGCGTGGTGGGCTACGTGTCGAACAGCGCGCTGGGCCTCTACGGCATCGCGATCTCCGCCGTCGGCATGCTCGCCGGCACGGCCATCGTGATGACCGTCGACGCCTACGGCCCCATCGCCGACAACGGCGGCGGCATCGCCGAGATGGCGGGCCTCGGCAAGTCGGTGCGCGACATCACCGACGAGCTCGACGCCGTGGGCAACACCACCGCGGCCGTGGGCAAGGGCTTCGCCATCGGCTCGGCGCTGCTCACCGTGGTCGCGCTCTTCGCGGCGTTCAACCAGGAGGTGGCCAACCACCGCCTGAGCCACTCGCTCCCGGCGATCACCCTCGAGCTCACCGACGCCAACGTGCTCATGGGCGTGCTCTTCGGCGCGATCCTCCCGTGCATCGTCGGCGCGACCACGATGACCGCGGTGGGCCGCGCGGCGGGCGCCATCGTCGAAGAGATTCGTCGGCAGTTCCGGGAGATCCCGGGGCTGCGCGAGCTGAAGGAGGGCGTCGAGCCCCAGCCCGCGAAGATCGTCGAGATCGCCACCAACGCTGCGCTCAAGGAGATGATCCTCCCTGGCGCGGTGGCCGTGCTCGCGCCCGTGATCGTGGGCTTCGTGGCCGGGCCGAAGATGCTCGCGGGCACCCTCGCGGGCTCCCTCGCGGTGGGCGCGACGCTCTCGCTGCTCATGGCCAACGGCGGCGGCGCCTGGGACAACGCCAAGAAGTTCATCGAGAAGGGCGGCCTCGAGGGGCACCGCAAGGGCTCTGACGCGCACAAGGCCGCCGTCGTCGGCGACACCGTGGGCGACCCCTTCAAGGACACCTCGGGCCCCGGCATCGCGATCCTCATCAAGGTGATGAGCGTCGTGTCGCTGCTCATCGCCCCGCTCATCGCCGGTCGCTGACCGCGCCCCCTCCCTGCGCCGCTGCGTCCTGCGGCGGCGCCCGCTTCACCTCTACCCTGACCGACCCCCGCCTCGAGGACCCTGCGGCAGCAGCACGGCGCGCAGGCCCGTGAGGATCGCGTGCACGTCCTTGCGCCGCACCATGTACTCCGTGGCCTCTTGCGGCGAGAGCTCGATGAGCGCGCGAAAGAGCTTGTAGATCCGGTCGGCGGTGACCGTCGGGGTGGGCCGCAGCGCGTCGGGGTGGCCGCGCTCGCCCGCGGCGAGGTCGCGCAGACGCTCGGTCTCTGAGTAGGCCGCGAGGAGCTGCGTGGTGAGCAGCCCCATGGCGTGCGAGAGGTTGTCGTTGCGCTCGGTCTGCTGCTCGAGGCGCTTTCGCAGCTCGCCGATCTCGCGCTCCATCGAGGGCACGACGCGAAGGAAGTACTCCTGCGCGCCCTGCGGGGTCATGCGCCGGCCCACGTCGGCGTGGGTCATGGGCGTGGTGCTCGGCGGCACCATGGACGGCGATGACGGCGGGGTCATCGAGCTGCGGTCGCGAGGCCCCGGCGGCGGACCCGAGTTCATGAGTGGAGAAACGGTATCACGACCGCGCGAGCGTCCAGCGTGGAGTTGCGCGGTCGCGGTTCAGCGGCGGGGAGGCGGGCGGGCGAGCTCATACTGCGGCGGCCAGGCGACGCCCTCCCACCCCTGCGCGGCGGCGGCGTGGAGGGTCCACGAGGGGTCGGCGAGGTGCGGACGGGCGAGGGCGCAGAGGTCGGCGCGGCCCGCGGCCACGAGGGTGTTCACCTGGTCCGCGGTGGTCACGGCGCCCACGGTGACGGTGGGGATGCCCACCTCGTTGCGAATGAGCTCGCTCCACGGGGCCTGAAACATCCTGCCGTAGAGGGGTTTCTGCTCGGCGACCGTCATCCCAGTGGAGACGTCGATGAGGTCGCAGCCATGCTTCTTGAGCTCGCGGCAGAATGCGACGATGTCGTCGTCGGTGATGCCCCCCTCGGCCCAGTCCGTCGCCGAGACGCGCACGGACATGGGCTTGTGCGCGGGCCACGCGATGCGCATGGCCGTCCAGACGGCGAGCGGAAAGCGCGAGCGCCCCTCGATGCCGCCGCCGTACTCGTCGGTGCGGCGGTTCGTCAGCGGCGACAGAAAGCTCCCCAGCAGATACCCGTGGGCGCAGTGGAGCTCCAACACATCGAAGCCCGCCTCGTCGGCGAGGACCGCGGCCTCGACGAAGGCGTTGAGCACCACGTCCATCGCGTCGTCGTCCATCTCCCGGGGCGTCGGCCAGCCCTCCCGGTAGGGGATGGGGGACGGTGCGAGCAGCGGCCACGCGCCCGCGGTCAGGGGCGCGCCGCCCTCCCACGGCACCGCGGTGGAGCCCTTGCGGCCCGCGTGCCCGAGCTGCAGGCCGACCTTCGCGCGGGAGTGTCGGTGAACGAGGTCGGTGACGCGTCGCCACGCCTCGACGTGGGCCTTCGCGTACATCCCCGCGCAGCCCGGGGTGATGCGCCCGTCGGGGGTCACGTCGGTCATCTCGCACATGACCAACCCCGCGCCGCCCATCGCCCGCGCGCCGTAGTGCGCGAGGTGAAAGTCGTTCACCGCGCCGTCCTCGGCCGAGTACATGCACATGGGCGAGACCACCACGCGGTTCTCCAGGGTGAGGCCGCGGAGGGTGAGCGGGGTGAACATCGGCGGCGTCTCGGGGGCCGCGCCCGCGCGCGCCGCGAACCACGCGCGGGTGCGCTGGAGAAAGCCCTCATCCCGCACGCCGAGGTTCTCGTAGCCGATTTTCTTTGAGCGCGTGAGCAGCGAGAAGGCGAACTGCGCGGGCTCCATGGCGCGGTGGCGGCGCACCTGCTCGAACCATGTGAGGGAGTCTTGCGCGGCCTTCTGGATGCGCTCGGTCATGGGCCGTCGTGCCGCCTCGTAGTGGGCGAGGGCGGCGGGCACGTCGCGCCCCTCGCGGAACGACTCGGCGAGGGCGATGGCGTCCTCCATCGCGAGCTTGGTGCCGCTCCCGATGGAGAAGTGCGCGGTGTGCACGGCGTCGCCGAGGAGCACCACGTTGCCCACCGACCAGCGCGCGTTGCGCACGGTGGCGAAGCGCACCCACGACGAGCGGTTCTGCAGCAGGGGGTGGCCGTCGAGCCATGGCGCGAAGAGGGCTTCGAGCCAGCGCACGGCGTCGTCGAAGGGCATCTCGTGCAGGCCCGCGTCGCGCCATGACCGCTCGTCGCACTCCACGATGAAGGTCGAGTGCTGCGCGTCGAAGCGGTAGGCGTGCACCTGAAAGATCGCGCCGGGCACGTCGGGGTGCTCGGCGAAGATGAAGGTGAACGCCTCGAAGAGCTTCGTGGTGCCGAGCCACGTGTACATGCACCGGCGCTGGTCGAGGGAGGGCTGAAACTCGTCGGCCCAGGCCGCGCGCACGCCGCTGCGGATGCCGTCGGCGCCGAGGAGCAGGTCGCACGACGCGGCGAGGGCCCTGGGGTCGCCCACCTCGGACTCGTAGCGCACCGCGATGCCGAGCTCCTGCGCGCGGGCGCCGAGGATGTCGAGGAGGCGCTGCCGCCCGATGCCCGAGAAGCCGTGTCCGCGGGAGCGAATGACCTCGCCGCGGTAGTGCACGTCGATCTCGTCCCAGTGGGCGAAGTCGCGGGTGATGGCGGCGTGCGTCGGGGGGTCGGCGTCGAAGAGGTTGCCCAGGGTCTCGTCGCTGAAGACCACGCCCCATCCGAAGGTGTTGTCGCGGGCGTTGCGCTCGAGCAGGGTGATGTCCCAGTCGGGGTGCTCGCGCTTCGCGAGGATGCTGAAATACAGGGCCGCGGGGCCCGCGCCGACGCCGACGATCTTCACGCTCTCTGCCTCCGCCCGCGCGGGCGCGCCGGCGGGCGCGGTAGTGTACCGTGGCGCGCCATGAAGATCGTCAGCTGGAACGTGAACGGCATCCGCTCCTCCCTGAAGACCGGCTTTCTCGACTGGTTCAAGGCCACGGACCCGGATCTTCTCTCGCTGCAGGAGATCCGCGCCGAGTGGCACGAGCTGGATCTGATGACCCAGGCCGAGCTCAGCGCGAAGCACGACGTGTGCTGGTTCCCGTCGACGGCGAAGAAGGGCTACGCAGGGTCGGCCACGCTGGCGCGCAAGGGCCTCGGGTTCAAGCACGTGAAGGGGATGGGTTCGCCCGAGGTCGACGCCGAGGGGCGCATCGTGGTGAGCGAGCACGCGGGCTTCACCTTCGTCGCGGGGTATTTCCCCAACGCCTCGGCGGAGCTCGTGCGACTGGACTTCAAGCGCAAATTCTCGAAGGACCTCACGGCGCTGGTGAAGACGCTCCACGCCGAGGGCAAGCACGCGGTGGTGGTGGGTGACATGAACGTCGCGCCCGAGGAGGTCGATCTCGCGAACCCCAAGACCAACCGCGGCTCGCCGGGCTTCACCGACGAGGAGCGCGAAGACTTTCGCACGTACCTCAGGGCGGGCCTGCGCGACGTCTTGCGCGACCGTCACCCTGGGGAGAAGGGCCTGTACTCCTGGTGGTCCCAGCGGGGCGGCGCGCGCGCGAAGAACGTGGGCTGGCGCATCGACATGTTCCTCGTCTCCGAGGGCCTCGCGGTGAAGGTCCGCGACGCGAAGATCCACCCCGACGTCAAGGGGTCGGACCACTGCCCCATCTCCCTCGACCTCGACGTGTGATCTCCCTGCGGGTTCCTACCGCTGGGCCGCGGGCCGGTGCTACGACCCGGCCCAGCAACGCCAATGCTTCGTCGAGGAACCTGGATCGCGTGCGTAGGGCCCATCGGCGTCGGCAAGAGCACGCTGGCGGCGGTGGTCGCGCGTCGCACCAACGCGCGCTTCGTGCCCGAGCGCTTCGGTGACAACCCCTTCTTGAAGCGCTTCTATGAGCCCGGCGGCATCCAGCGCTGGGGCTTTCAGACCGAGGTGTCGTTCCTCACCCAGCGGGTGGAGCAGGTGCGCGAGATCGCCCAGATGCTCGCCGCGGGCGAATCCGTGGTGACCGACTTCGCGCCGCAGCAGAACCTCATCTTCGCGAAGATCACCGTCGACCCGATGGAGTTCGACCTCTACGAGCAGCTCTTTCACCAGCTCTTCGACGGGCTCCCGCGGCCCCAGCGGCTGATCTGCCTCGACGCCGACCTGCGCAAGATCCGCCAGCGCATTCGCGCCCGCGGGCGCGAGATGGAGGACAGCATCTCGGTGACCTACCTGAAGCAGCTCCGCGCGGGCTACGGGGCGTGGCGCGCGCACCCGCCGGCGCCGGCGCTGTGGATCGACACCACGAAGATGCCGATCCCCAACGACCTCGTGGCGCGGGCGGCGGCCCTCGACGCGGTGATGCACTCGCTGGAGCCCGAGGTGCGCGACGCGCTCTTCGGGCGCACCGGGAGCTGACCCCGAGGGTCAGAGTGCCTTCTGGTAGATCCGGTACT
>JBILLI010000466.1:0-6155 GCA_044376155.1 Polyangiales bacterium | reverse complement strand
GCGACCGCGACGGAGCGGTGGTTGCCCACGGCGCGTCCGTGCTCGATGGCGAGCTCGAGGCAATCGAAGGCGTCGGCGAGTCGGCCCAGGGTCGCGAAGGTCGCGCCGCGGTTGACCAGGGTGATGGCCTCGCGACGGAGGTCCCCGGCGCGCCGATAGCCCTCTGCCGCTTCGACATAGCGCGCGATGCCGCCGTCGAGGTCGGCGCCCTCCTCGACCAGCACGTAGGCGAGGGCGTGTGACGCCCGCGCCCGCACCCACGGGTCTGACAGCCCCGACGCGAGCGCCACCGCGCGGTCGGCGTGCAGGCGCGCCGCGGCGAGTCGACCGCGGTCGGCCATGAAGAGCGCGAGCTCGGTCTCGGCCGCGCACGCGCCCCGTGAGGCGCGCGCGCAGCCCTCGGCGTGGCGCGCGGCGAGGGCGTCGTCGCCGACCATGCGCGCGTGGTGCAGCCAGCGCCACCGCAGCTCGTCGCGCGCGTCGTCGCCGAGGGCGGCGGCCAGCGCGGTCATCGCCTCGATGCCCTCGCGCTGCGCCGCGCGGTCGCCGCTGAGCTGCATCGCGTCGTCGCGGGCGGTCAGGGCGCGCCAGCGCAGGTCGGGGTCGCCGGTGCGCGCGAGCACCCGCGCGCAGTGCGCCGACGCGGCCTCGATGGCGCCCATGCGATTGGCCCGCTCGGCCGCCTCGACCCAGGCCCGCGCGGCCTCCCTCGCGTCCTCTGCGAGGTCCCACTGCGCCGCGCGCTCCTCGGGGGCGACGGCGTCGTGCTGCGCGAGCCACGCGGCGGCCGCGCGGTGCAGGGCGGCGCGCGCGTCCCGCGGGAACAGCCGCGTCGCCACCTCGGGCACGAGCGCGCTGCGAAACTCGAACTCCGCGCAGCCCGCGAGGCGCGAGCGCGACCGGGGCACGATCCACCCCTTCGAGCGGAGGACGGCGCTGCGGTCCCGAGCGCCCAGCGCCACCGCGGCCTCCGACCATGCGACCCGCCCCAGCACGCTGGCGCGCAGCACGAAGTCGCGCTCGTCGGGGTCCAGGCGGTCGAGGCTCGCGCGCACGGCGGACTCGACGTCCACCGGGAGCTCCTCCCCCGCGGGCGAGGCGGCCAGGGCCTCGAGCATCGCGGGGCTGCCCGCCGCCCGCTCGACGATGCGGCGCACATCGGCGTCTGGCACCCCCAGCGCGCGCACCAGCGCCTCGGCGTCGGCGCGCGAGAGCGGCGCGAGCTCGTGCGCCGTGCCCGCGGGCGCGAGGGTCTGGAGGGCGCCGCGCGCGGCGACGTCTGCGCCGAGCCAGAGGGTGAGCGGCATCGAGGCCCCTTCGACGATCGAGCGCAGCGCGTCGCGGGAGGCCGCGTCGAGCCACTGCGCGTCGTCGATCACCAGCACCACGGGGCCGCGCTCGCCGATGCGTGACAGCAGCGCGTCGAGGTCGGCGCGGGCGCGGTCGAAGGCCGCCTGGGGGTCGCTGCTGCGCGCGGGCGTGAGGAGCAGGGCGTCGAGGCCGGGGTGGAGGTCATTGCGCAGCGCCTCCCGCAGGGCCGCGAAGGGGCTCTCGCGTCGGTCGATCTCGCAGCGCGCGCGCAGCAGCACCGCGCCGGGAACCCTGGCGCGCAGGGACATCGCCGCGGCGTCGAGGAGCCGGGTGCGCCCCAGCCCGCGGGCGCCGAGCACGAACACCGCCCGGGCGCAGGCTCCCTCCACGGCGCGATTGACGGCGTCGAGCAGCAGCGCGCACTCCACGGCGCGCCCGACGAAGGGCGCCCGCGGATCGCCCGCGCGGACCGGCTGCGGCGCGTCGTCGAGGAGCCGTCGACCCGAGCCGTCGAGCGTGGTGTGCACGGTCGCACGCAGCAGGGACGCCGTGGTGTCGTCGAGGGAGACCCCCACCGCGGGCAGCGCGCGAAAGGCGTCGTCGAGGAGCCCCTGGGGCACCGCGTCGCCCGTGGTGATGGCGTGGGTGGTGAGCACCGCCACCGAGGTCGCCGCGAGGGCGGCCGCGCGCGCGAAGGCCACCGCGCGCTGGGGCTCGTCGCCCTTCCACGCAGAGAGGCCGAAGACCGCGAGGAGCCCGTCGGCGGTGCCGAGGGTGCGCGCGTCGAGGTCGGCGACGAGGCGCTCGGTGAGCCGCCGGTCCCTCACCTGCGCCGCGAGGACGACGCAGAGCAGCCGCACCTCGGGCTGGGTCGCGCGCGGCGGGAGCACGGAGGCGGGCGCGTCGGGCGCCACGGATCGCAGCGCGCGAAGGAAGGTCTCCGTGTCGTCGAAGCGCGCCGCGGGCTCCCGCGCGAGGGCGCGCTCGACCACGGAGACGAGGTGCGGGGCGAGGTGCGGGGCGAGGTCCGCGAGGCGCTGCGGCGCGCTGAAGGCGATCTGAAAGAGCGTGGTGAGGGGGGCGCCGTGCCCGAAGGGGGCCGTGCCCGCGAGCAGCTCGAAGAGCACCGCGCCGACGGACCACAAATCCGACCGCGCATCGAGCGAGGCGTCGCCGCGCACCTGCTCGGGGGACATGTACGCAGGCGTGCCCAGGATGCGCCCCGGCGTGGTCACCCGCGACGCGTTCATCGCGCGGGCGAGCCCGAAATCAAGGACCTTCACCCGCGCAACGTCATCCCCGACAAGGAAGATGTTCGCGGGCTTGATGTCGCGGTGGATCAACCCCCGGGCGTGCGCGTGACCGAGCGCGTCGAGGACCTGGGACGTGACCGCCACCGCATCGGCGACGGGCAGCGCGCCCGCCTCCAGTCGCTGCGCGAGCGTGCGCCCGCGGAGCAGCTCCATCGCGAGAAAGAACGCGTCGGGCGCGTGCGCGCCGTGCTCGAGCAGGCGGGTGATGGCGGGGTGGTCCAGCGACGCCGCGATGGCCGCCTCGCGCTCGGCCCGTGCGCGATCTCCCGCGGAGAGCCCCGTGAGGACCTTCAGCGCCACCGGCTCGGCGTCGCCGTCGCGCAGGACTTCGTACACGTCGCTCGTGCCCCCCCGGGCGAGGTGGCGGAGCACGGTGAACGGACCTACGCGCGCGCCGCGCGGGAGTCGAGACGGTCCAGACATGACGGGGATCATCGCACTAGAACCTCGCCCCGCACCCGACGCCCGCGAGGCCCGGCGCGCAGATCCAGCTTCGCGCGCGGGTTCGACGCAGGTCGACGAACCACAGCGCCCCCGCCGTCACCGCGAGGACCCCAGCGCTGACCAGCGTCGCGACGGTGGCTGCGTTGGCGTCGCGGAACTGCGCGTACGTATCGAGACACGCGTCGCTCGGCGGGGTCATCCCCTCGCATCCGAGGCCGCTGTACGTCGACGCCGAGGAGGTGCGCCAGACGAGCATCCCGAGGCCCAGCGCGAGGGCCGCCCCCGCCGTGGCGCTCGCGGTGATGGCCCAGGGGCGCAGCGGGCGAACGATCACGCCCCCGCGCGATCCCGCGTCGCGCGGCGCCGCCACGGCAACCCGCCGGAGCACGAGCTCCAGGGGCGTGCGCGACGGCTCGTCATCGCGCCGCACCGAGAGGGCCACGAGCGCCCCGGCGGCGACGCGAACCGTCTGCTCCACGGTGACGAAGCCCTCGGCCTCGACCCGCACGCGGGACTCTCCCGGCGACACGGCGAGCATGGACTCGTCGCCGTCGAGCCACGCCCCGTCGATCTGCACGCGCGCGCCGAGGCTCTCCGCGCGAGTCACCCGCACGCGCCCAACCCCCGGGTCGAGACGCTCGCGCAACGCCCGCACGAAGGGATCACCCGCCCGCGCAGGATCCCGCCCCAGGAACGCGTCGAGGTCCCGCGCCGCGAGGTGGGTCTCCGCGAGCGCCTCCCGCGCCAGCGCGCGGTGCAGCAAGCCCCGCGGGTCGCCCGCGTCGCACGCCACGGTGGCTTCCCGCATGGCCTCGCGCAGCGCGGCGACGTTGACCCGAGACCGACCGAGGTTCGCCTCAAGCAGCGCCGTCGCGCGGGTGCGGGCGCGCTCGGCGGCGGCGGGGTCACGCCCGTCGCAGCGACGGTCCTGCGCGTGGGCCGTCATGGGCAGAAGCACCGCGAGCGACACCCGGGTCAGCGCGCCCATCGCGGCAGCCTCCGGGGCGTGCGGCGTGGCCGTTCGACCTCGCCCGGCGCGGCGGGCAGCGCGGCGGGCGCCCCACCGCGCCCCTCGCCTGCGTCGGCCGTCTGCGGGAGCGCGCTGGTCCCGGCATCGACTCGAAGTGATTGCACCACAGGAACTTCTGCGACATCAACCGTGAGCGCGGCCCGCGTGGTCACGACGCGAGCGGCGGGCGACGGATGATCCTCGCGGCGCGCACGGAGGATCACCGTGAGCGCGACGAGCAGCGTCGCCAGCGCGCCGAGCACCCCCGCGGCGCGCAGCGGACTCCGCGTGGGTCGTGATGGGGGCGACGGGGTCGGCCGCTCCACCACCAGCTCGGCGGACATCAGCTCGGAGGTGGGGTCGCGCCCCGCGCGCGACGTGCGGGCCGTCACCGCGAGGAGCTCTTCGCGCAGCGCGAGCGCCGAGGGCGTGCGCTCGTCGCGCGCGAACGCGAGGGCGCGCATCACGGCCTCGTCGAGGGCGTCGGGGAGGTCGGGACGCAGCGCGCGAGGAAGCGGGAAGGGCGCCCGCGTGAGCACCTTCGCCATGACCTCGGTTCCGCCGACGGCGCCGTGCGGCCGCTGCCCCACGAGGGCCTCGTAGGCGATGACGCCGAGCGCGTACACATCGACGCGCGCATCGAGGTCGGGCGCGGCGGCGAGCTGTTCGGGGGCCATGTACGGCGGCGTGCCGAGGGCGAGTCCCTCGCGCGTGTGCTCGTCGTGCTTGTCGACGTGTCGCGCGGCGCCGAAGTCGAGGACCTTCGCGACGAGCTCCCCTCGCGCCTCCCGCACGACCATCACGTTCGCCGGCTTGAGGTCGCGGTGGATGATCCCCTTCGCGTGCACCGCCGCGACCCCGTCGCAGACCTGCGCGAGCAGCCCGACGGTCTCCTCGACGGACCGCCACCGCGCGCGACCGTCGCCCCCCGTGAGGTGCTGTCGGAGCGTGACGCCGTCGACGAGCTCCATCGGCAGCAGCATGGTGTCTCCGTGCAGGGCGGGCTCGAAGACCCGCACGACGTTGGGGTGATCGAGGCTCGCGGCGATTCGCACCTCCCGCAGAAACCTCGCGCGCGACTCCGCGTCGGCGAGGTGCGCGGGCAGGATCACCTTCAACGCCAGACGCTTCTCGGTGAGCACGTTGCGCACCTCGTAGACCGCGCCCATCCCACCGTGGCCGAGCAGACGGATCACCTCGAAGGCCCCGAGACGGGTTCCAGCAGCGAGCGACTCCTCGACCATTGCGCCACCGAGACGATCCTGTCCGAGCCCCTCGGGTCAACGCGGCGCGCCCTTCGACGCGTACCCCAAATGGGGTATTGCCCACCGCCGCGCGGGGTCCCACCCGTCGCGTGCCGTCACGTCGTCACCGCGCTCCACCGCGTCACGTGCGCACGCGACCCTCCCGGCCGCGGCCCGCGCGTTCCTCCACGGCGCCCCCTTCCACGCGTCCCTCGTGGCCGCGAGCCGTGCGCGCTTCTACGTCGTCGCGGTCACGCGCGCCGTGCGGCCGCTGCCCACGCGTTCCTGCACGTCGTCGCGCCGCATGACCTCGGACGCCGTGCGCTCAGCGGCCCGAGCGTTCTCCGCTCGCACCGTCAGCCCGCGGCCCCGCTGCAGAACAGCCGCGATGCAGGACACCGCGAGAGGTCATTTTCCCTGAAGCTTCACGAGCTGCGCACGCAGTCGCTCGACCTCGGCCAGCGCAGCCTCCTTCGCGGCGCGCTCGGCCTCCTTCTCCGCGCGCTCGGCCTCCCCCTCGGTGGGCCACAGCCGCTTACCCTCCTCATCGTCGGCGATGCGCAGGCGCACCCCCTCGTCGGTGACGACGATCCACGCGCCGAGCTCTTCGCTGAAAGCAGGACCATCCCCCGCGTAGACGCGACGAAACCCGCTGCGGCGCAGTCGCTTCCACACCTGCAGCGCGCAGCGATCCGCTTTGGGTCCGAGCTTCAGCGGGTCGAACACCCAGAGCTCGCGGGTGCCGCTGGCGGCGTACTTCGCGGGCTTCTGGTGGTAGTCCTCGTCGGCGGTGGACTCGCTCACGACCTCCACCGCCACGCGCGGGGGATGGTG
>JBILLI010000043.1:0-20603 GCA_044376155.1 Polyangiales bacterium | reverse complement strand
GCGAAGCGATGGTTCACGTTCAGCGTGAAGCGGTCGGGGATCACGTTGCGACCCCGTCCCCCCTCGGCCAGCGTGGCGGAGATCACCTCGCGGTAGGTCATTCCGTCGACGGTGAGCTCCGTGACCCCGCGCGCCCCGAGGCGCTGCAGAAACTCCCCGGCCTTGTGGATCGCGTTCTCCCCCTGCCACGGCCGCGCGCTGTGGGCGGTGCGACCGCGAAAATGCACCCGCGCGTGCAGGCTCCCGACGCACCCGAGCTGCATCTCGTTGCCGCTGGGCTCCAGGCACACTGCGAGCGCAGCCTCGCGCAGCGCAGGGAAGTGATCGAGCAGGTCCCCGAGGCGGTTCTCGAGGTAGGGCCCCTCCTCGCGCTCGTAGAACACGAAGGTCGGCGCGTA
Source organism: Polyangiales bacterium (assembly GCA_044376155.1). GTDB lineage: Bacteria > Myxococcota_A > Polyangia > Polyangiales > JAWKRB01. The sequence continues at coordinate 20,205 of JBILLI010000043.1, read as the reverse complement.
GCGCAGCGCGCGGCCGCGGGCGATGTCGTCGAGCAGGTGCAGCATCACCGCGAGGCCCGACTTCATGTCGGCCGCGCCGGGGCCGTAGACCTTGTCGCCGTCGAGGCGGGGAGGGCCGTCGTGCTCGGTGCGCACCACGTCGAGGTGACCCGCGAGCACCACGCGCGGGATCCCTTGCGGCGCAGGGGCTTCGACCACGAGGGAGTGTCCGTCGCGGGCGACCCGGGGCTCCCCAAGGAGTCGCACGCAGCGGGCCTGAACGTCGTCGCAGAGCGGTCCCTCCTCGCCCGTGAACGAGGGGATCGCGCAGAGCGCGAGGAGCGTGTCTTCGAGCGGGGTCACACAGAGACCCCGTGCTCACGCAGGGCGCCTTCGAGGGAGGTCTTGCGGTCGGTGCTCTCGCTGCGCCGCCCGATGATCAGCGCGCAGGGCACGTGGAACTCCCCCGCGGGGAAGCGCTTCGGCCGCGTGCCCGGGATCACCACGCTGCGCGCGGGGACGCGCCCGCGGTGCTCCACCACCTCGGAGCCCGTGACATCGAGAATGACCGTGCTCGCGGTGAGCACCACGCCCGCGCCGAGCACGGCCTCGCGCTCCACCACCACGCCCTCCACCACGATGGCGCGGCTGCCGATGAACGCGCCGTCTTCGATGATCACCGGCCGCGCGCCGGGGGGTTCGAGCACGCCGCCGATGCCCACGCCGCCCGAGAGATGCACGTCGCGGCCGATCTGCGCGCAGCTCCCCACGGTGGCCCAGGTGTCGACCATCGTGCCGCTGTCGACGTAGGCGCCGATGTTCACGTACCCCGGCATCACGATGGCGCCCGGGGCGACGTAGGCGCCGCGTCGCACGGTCCCCGGCGGCACCACGCGAACGCCCGGGGGCGGGACCTTCACGGGGATCTTGTCTTGAAAGTGCAGCGCGCCCGCCTCCATCGGCTCCATCTGCCGCAGGGCGAAGTAGAGCAGGATGGCCTGCTTGAGCCAGGCGTGCACGGTCCAGCCCTCGGGCTCGGGGGTGGCAACGCGCAGGGCGCCCTGGTCGAGGAGCTCGATGACGGCCTCGACGGCGTTGCGGGTGCCGTCGCGCTGGAGGAGGGCGCGGTCGGCGAAGGCCGCCTCGATGGTGGGGCGCAGGCGCGCGGTCTGGGTGATGTCCATGGGGGCGCCGACGCTGGCAAAGGGCGGCGGGGAAGTAAAGCGCGAGGGGGCTCAGGAGAAGAGGTCGACGCTCCCTCTGGCCGAGACCGGCATCTCGCGCGGCTCGGTGGGCGCAACGTCCGCGCCCTTGCCGTACAGACGCCGCACCTGCACGCGCCCGCTGGGGACATGGAAGCGAACCTGGCGAGGCTCGAACCCACCGAGGTCCTTCGACATCAGGGGGATCCCTTCGTCGTCGAAGAACTGCTCGATGAACCGCACGTTGCGCGACGAGACGCTGTCGTCGCGCGTGGGCCCGGCGAGGACGTGGGCGCCACCGAAGACCTTGGCGCGCAGGCGTCCCCGGGGCGCCCCGAGGCGCTGGAGCGCGCCGATGAGCAGGTCCATCGCGTGCTCTCCGTAGCGCCCGGGGTCCTGCGCCGCGTCGCCGTAGGGCAGCAGAAAGTGGTTCATCCCCCCGACGCCCGTCACCGGGTCGTAGAGGCACGCGGCGACGCACGAGGGTCTGCCTGCCATGCTGATGCCCCTACAGCCCGGGGCTCCCGGATGATGCGCCGGGGGTGGGTTGAAAGTGCGGAAACCTTTGTGCAAACGCGGGGTTACCACACCAACCGCCCTACAGAAGGCCCCGCGATGCTGATCGTCCTCGACGTTGCCGATGAGTTCAAGCCCCTGGTCGACGAACCGACCCTGCTGCTGCGCGTCGTGACTGCGAAGGTCGAGGAGATCCGCACGGCGCCGACGACGGACTACGCCGCGGTCGAGCGCGAACTCGCGGCGCGAACGGCGGTGATCGAGGCCCAGTCGCACGGGCTGCTCTTGCGCGCCGCGGACCTGGATGCACCGCGCATCCTCGTCGGCGGCAAGGTTCATCGCAGGGTCGGGCGATACCCCGCGACCTACTTCACCTCGGCGGGCCCGGTCGTCGTCGAGCGCTCCATCTTCGTGTTGGCGTCGGGCGAGACCGAGGCCGAAGCGGAGGGGGAGATCCGCGAGCAGCGGGCGGTCGACCCTGTGAGTCTGCGAGTCGGCGTGGTGGGTCGAGGGTAGCTCCCTCACACCGCTCGCGCGATGGCATTCCTGCTCCAGCAGGGCACCGCGCGCGAGGCCGCGGCCACGGCCTCCGAGTTGGGCCGATTGCCCTATTCCACCGCCAGTTTCGACCATGTCGCCCATGAGGTCGGAGCCCTCTTTCAGGAGCATTCCGAGACCATCGAGCAGGCGCTCATCGAGGCCTACGAGCTCCCCGAGTCCGTCACGGGCGTCTCGGTCTCCCTGGATCGCGTGTGCATGCCCGTCGAGGAGCCCCTGCCTCGACCGGTCGGTCGACCTCGGAAGGGCGCCCCGAAGAAGCCCGTGCAGCGGGTCTTCCGGCAGGCGTACTGTGCCACCGTCACGCGGCATGATGCGCAAGGAGACGCGGTGCAGACGATCCGCTACGGGTGCATGCCCGAGGGCGACGTGACGGGTCTGTGCGATGGCGTGTGCGACGACGTTCTGGCACTGCTCAAGCAGCGCCCGACCCTGACCGTCACCGCGCTCTGCGACGGCGCCCACGAGCTGTGGGGGTTGATCGACGAGCACCTCGCGGCGGTGCGCAAGGTGACGCCGGTGCAGGAGCTGATCGACCTGTGGCACCTGCTGGAGAAGCTCGGGGCCGCCGCGCGGATCCACCACTCGGCGGCCGAGGCGTCCGCGGTCGTCTCGCGTTGGCGAGCAGCGCTGCTGAACGCCCGCGGTGCGAGCGCGAAGATCGCCGCCGAGATCACAGGGTGGAAGCAGGAGTGGGTGAAGGTCGGCGAGGAGACGCTTGTCCATGACGCCCTGACCTTCCTGGAGCACCACCGAGGCCGGCTCGACTACGCCCAAGCTCGACGAGCGGGGTGCCCCGTTGGCAGCGGCGCGGTCGAAGCCACCTGCAAGAGTCTCATCTCTGTTCGAATGAAACGTGCGGGAGCACGCTGGAAGCAGCCGTCGGCGGACAGAATCATCCAGCTTCGTGCACTCGCTCTCTCCGATCGCTGGGGCGACGCGATGGGGCTCACGCTCGGGCATCTACGTCGACAGGTGCAGGCAGCATGATCAGCATGGCAGGCAGACCCAGATGGGATGACTGCGACGTGCCCGCGGCGCGGGCGCAACGTCGCGGGCGCTACGGCGCGACGACGAGCCCGCCCCGGGCGCCGCAGCGGTAGCGGTTCCAGCCGCCGGCGTCCCAGGCGACGAGCACCTCGCCCGTCCACGCGAGCGGCGGCGTGGGGCCGCTGCCCTCGAGGCCCAGGAGCTCCCGACGTGACACCCACACGGACCAGTCCAGCGGCGCGCCATCTCGCACGGGGTCGAGCGTCGCCCCGCCCCCCGCCCATCGCAGTTGAATCACCGGTCGACCGCCCTGACAGCGCAGCGCGCGCGAGGTCACTGCGGGCCACTCAGGGCTACCGTGCTCATCGCGGCGGATCCGCGTGAGGGCGGCCTGCGGGCCGAACACCCGCGCGTGACCGATCTCTGACGGGGCCATGTCGCCCTCGGTGGGCGTCCCCAGCGCGAGCAGCGACGCGCCGAGGCGCGCGAGCCGCACGTCGCGGTAGTGCCAGCACTCGTCGCCCGCGAAGGGCGCGCGGCCCGCGGGATCCACCGGGCGCACGTCGATCACGGTCTTGCTGCCGATGTGGTCGTTGCTGACCGCGAAGGCGAAGCCGCCCGGCAGCGCGACGAGCGACGACGGCCCCGCGGTGTGTGCGATGGCCGCGTCGACCTCGCGTCGCACGCCCCCGTCGGCCGCGATGCGCGCGAGGGTCCATCCCCGGCAGGGGGTGCGCTCGACGTGGTCGCCCTCGCCGTGGTCGCAGCGGGTCACGGGCGACGACGACACCACCACGGCGCCCCCGCCGGCCACCGCGATGACGCCGACCTCCAGTCGGTTGATCATCTGCGGGGCCATGTCGCCGTCGCCCACGATGGCGCGAAAGTCATGAAGGGTGATGGGGCGCTCGACCGCCGCGAGGTCGCCGCCCACGCGCAGGGCGGCGACGAGATGGTCCCCGCGGCCTTCGTCGGCCGGGCGCACGGAGCCCCACGCCACCCAGAGCGCCCCCTCGGCGAAGCTCCCATCGAGGGCCACGACCGGACCCGAGGTGCGCCGCAGCAGCCGCGGGACGCCCACGGCGAAGCCCTGTGCGTCGAGGCGGGTGGCGATGATCTCCGTGACGCGCTGCCCCGCGCGGTTCATCGCGCGCAGCAGCACGGCGCCGTCGGGGAGCGACACGAGGCGGTCGACGGAGGTCGCGTTGACGTCGACGTGCGCGGGGGCGGTCGGCGTGCGCGCGGGCACATCGGTCGTCGCGACGACGTCCGCGGCGGGGACATCGCGGCGCGGGGGCGGCACGTCGCGCGGCACGGCCGCGTCGAGGGGAGGAGGAGGGCCAGGGCGAGACGCGCGCTCACACGCGACGAGCAGCCAGGGGAGCGCGAACCGGACGGCGCCGGTCATTCAGCGCGTGGCTCCCCACGGCGCGGGTGAGCCCGACGCGTGCGAGAGCGCCTGCTCGATGGCGGTGAGCGCGTCGTTGTTCAGCCGAAGGGTCGCGCCGTTGGCGACCTGCATCTCGCCCGCGAAGAAGATCCCGCCCGCGCGCTGGAGTCGCAGCGCGCCCCAGGGCAGGAGCAGCGCGGGATGCAGCGGGAAGAGCCGGCTCACCCGGGCGATGAGGCCCTGCGGTGAGGCCTCGAAGCGCAGCACGCCGCGGTATGAGGCCACACCCACCATGTTGGCCCAGCCGCTGGAGAGGGCGGTGCCCTGCAGTCCTTCGGGGCAGCGGTGGTGCTTCGCCATGCCGCTCCAGCCCGAGACGCTGGCGATGATCAGGCAGACGAAGGTCCACATGCCGACGAAGAAGACCGGGAAGGCGACCAGGATGATCAGCCAGAGGTAGGCAGGGGGCTGGGAGGGCTCCATCGCGCCACGTTACATCGGCGGCGCGATGCTGGGGTGCAGCGCCGGGGTTCAGCGCGCGGGGAGCACGTAGACCACGGAGTCGTCGTTGCCCATCCCCGTCGCCACCGCGCGGGTGCCCACGAGGGCGACGCGGTCTCCGTCGGGGGCGAGGGCGACGGCCCAGAAGAAGTCGCTGGCGCCGCCGAAGTTGAAGACGCGACGACCCATGTTCCCCCAGGTGGTGTCAGGCTGCCCGTTGGCCGTGAGCACGGCGATCATCCCGTCGGAGTCGGTCTCCGTCGCGCGGCCGCCGCCCACGAGCATCACCCGGTTGTCGGGGAGGATGGCGAGGTCCCGGGCGTTGTCGGCGAAGCCCATGCGGTCGAGGCGCGCGACGCCCATGTTGCCGTAGGTGAGGTCTCGGGTGCCCGTCGCGGAGATGCGCAGCGAGAGCCAGTCGATGCTCTCCATGGTGCTCGCGCGGCCGTATCCCGCGGTGACGAAGGACGTGCCCTGGAGCCGCGCGGCGTAGGCCTCGGTGATCACCGGGAGCACGGTCTCGGTGTAGATCCCGCCGGTGCCGAAGGACGTGTCGAGCTGCCCCGCGGGAGTGAGCTTGAAGAGCACGGGCTTCACCACCCCGCCGTCGGTCATGTAGCCGGCCATCACGATGCTGCCGTCGGCGAGCACGGAGGCGTTGCGCGGCGTCGCGCTGCGGTTGTTGACGTCGACGCTGGCCACGCCGTTGGTGCCGAAGGCCATGTCCCGCGCGCCATCGGCGCTGAGGCGCACGACCGCGAAGTCGGTGTCGACGTTGCCGTCGCGCTTGCGCGCGCCAGTGACCAGCAGTCGGTCGTCGAGGTAGGTGGTGAGGCCCCAGGCGGTGTCGGCGACGTAGGTGGTCCCGTCGAGCACGCCGTCGCTGAGGTCGAGGGTGGCCACGCCGTTGGTGCCGAAGGAGGTGTCGAGCGAGCCGTCGGTGTTGAATCGCGCGAGGGCGATGTCGCGATCGCGCGCGTCCATCGCGCCGGCGTGCTCGACGGTGGCGAGCACCACGACCTTGCCGGAGCGCTGCACGACAACGCCGCGGGTGACCTCACCGCCGGTGCCCACGGCGAGGTTGTGCGACGCCACGCCCTGCATGCCCCAGGTGGTGTCGGGGGTGCCGTCGGCGTTGAAGCGCCGGAGCTGCGTGCGGAAGTCCGCGGTGGCATCGGTGCTGTCGGCGACGTTTCCGACGGCATAGAAGCGGCCGCCCGTGCCCCAGGCGACGCCAAAGAGGCGGTCGTGTCCCGTGGCCGAGGTCGCGATCACGGTTGGGGTCGCGCCACCGTCGCTCGGGGCGACGGCGTCAGTCGCGGTGGACGCGTCGGCGCCGCCGTCGGTGGCGCTGCTGGCGCTGCCGCATCCGACCGCGCAGAGCGAGGCGAGGCAGAGCGGGAGGACCAGACGAAGGGAGGGGTTGATCATGGCGCGAGGTCTCTTTCTGCGAGGGATGATGATTCCTGATATCAAGATCTGGGCGCGTCAGCAACCACTGCGGACGCGCGGCGGGGACTCAGTTCAGGGGTCGCGCGGCCGGGCGGGGGAAGTTCCACTCGAGCCCGAGGAACACCTGTCGAAAGCCTGCAGGCTGGATGCCCTGGGGCGCGCGGTTGGCGATGTAGATCTGGTCGGTGAGGTTGTTGCCCGCGACGTAGAAGGTCATCCCGGTGGCGCGCATCTGGTAGCCCACGCGCGCGTTCACCGTGAGGTACTCGGGGAGCGTGCCGACGAGCCCGTCGACGCTGGCGAAGGGGGTGTTCTCCTTGTCGGCGAACTGGGCGGCGACGTAGTTCATCGCGACCTGCGCCGAGAACCCGCTGCGGTGCACGAAGCGGAGCTGCGCGTAGAGCGTGTGCTCGGGCGCGTAGGGGAGCCGGTTGCGGTCGAAGAGCCCGCCGACGAAGTCCGCGGTGGGGAGCCACGTGTAGTTCACGGTGAGGGGCAGCGCGAAGGTCTGCGCGGTGCGCTGGGCGAGCGGCGCGAGGTCGAAGGTGACCGAGGCCTCGAGCCCGAGGTGACGACTGCGCCCGGTGTTGAACGCTCCCGCGGCGACGGCCCCGCCCGCCTCGCTGGGGGGGATGATCTGGTTCTCGAACTCCATCCAGAAGCCCGCGACCTCGGCCTGCAGCCAGCGCCCCACGCGCAACCGCGCGCCGAGCTCGGTGTTCCACGAGAGCTCCGGGTCGAGCTGGAGGTTCTGGCCCGAAGGTGACACCGCGTCCTTGGTGCGCGGCGGCGCGTACCCGCGGTGCACGCCCGCGAAGAGGGTGAGCGGACGCGTCAGGGCCACGGCCACGCCGAGCCCGGGAATCACCGCGAGCGAGTGCGCGTTCCCGCGAATGTCCACGTCGCGCGTGGTGGTCACCCCGGCCGCGTCGGTGCTGCTCGCGCGGGTGATGAAACGGTCGCTCCAGAAGCTCTCCAGGCGCACGCCCGGGGTCACGGTGAGCCGATCCCAGAAGGTGAAGCGGTTCTGCACCGCGGCCGAGAGGGCGTAGCCGCTGCGGAACTCTGCGTCGATGGGGTTGCCCGCGTTCACCGTCGGGAGGTTCGAGATGCGGAGCTGGTCGTCGGCGTTCTCGGTGTGGAACCGCACGACGCTCGTGAGCTCTCCCTCGACGGCGTCGCCCGCGTGCCAGGTCCAGGTCAGCCGCGGCTCGACCCCGAGCACGCCGAAGACGCGGTCGCGAATCGCCGCGGTGCGACGGAAGTAGATGCTGCCGCCGTCGCGCGTGAGGTTCACCCCGGGCGCGCCCACCGCGCCGCACTGCCCGTTGGGGTCACACGCGCGCTCGTAGTCGCCGAGGGCGCCGGTGCGGTCGTAGTCCTGCCGCCGCCACGCGCGGTCGATCTGGTACGCGTACACCGTGGTGCGCAGCATGAGCGCGGGGGTGAACGCGTGCTGGTGCGTGAGCGCGAGGGCGTAGCGCTGCACCGTGAAGCGGTCGTTGAACGCGGGGTTGAAGGTCGCGTCGCGGGCGAGCTGCGGGGTGGTGAGCCCGAGGTAGGTCGACGCCGAGTCCTCCTGGTAGACGCTGAACTTCACCCCGAGGATCGACCGCGCCGAGAGCTGCAGCCGCAGCCGCAGGGACACGTCGGTGAGCCCGAGGTCCAGCCGTCGCGGACCGTCGTACCGACGGTGCACCGCGTCGATGCGCCAGCCGATGTTGCCGTGCGTGGCGCCCGCGTGCGCGTTGGCGAGGAAGTACCCGAAGTTGCCGTACCGCAGGTCGACGCCGCCCGAGGGCTCTCGCGGCGGGTCGCGGGTGATGTAGTTGATCACCCCGCCCACGGTCTGCGGCCCCCAGAGGATCTGCCCGCTGCCGCGCACGACCTCGACGCGGTCCATGCGCTCGATGGGCGGCGAGTAGTACAGCTCGGGCGAGCCGTAGGGGTTCATGCTCACGGGCACGCCGTCTTCGAGCACGAGCACCTGCCGCGAGCGGTTCGGGTCGAGCCCGCGAATGCCCACGTTCACCCGCAGCCCGATGCCGTCCTCGGGGACCACGTTGACCCCAGGCACCGTGCGCAGCACGTCAGCCGCGCTCTGCGGCGCGAGCTGCTCGAGGTCCTCGCGGCGCACGAGGGTGGCGCTGCCCGGCACGCGGTCGAGCGCGCGCGGCGCAGTCCCCAGCACGTCCACGCGCGGGGCCACGAGCACCGGCTCCTCGGTCGGGCGCGGCGGCGCGCGGCGGGGCGGTCGTCGCGGCGCGGCGATCACCTCGTCGGGGCCGGGCGGCGGGCGCGGCGCGGCGATCACCTCGTCGGGACCGGGCGGCGGGCGCGGCGCGGCGATCACCTCGTCGGGACCGGGCTGCGCAGGCCCTTGCGGCGCAGGGGGTTGGGTCTGCTGAGCGGCAGCCGGGGCGGCGAAGAGGGCGCCCGCGGCGAGGAGTGCGCTGCGTCGGAGGGTCATCATTCAGGTGTCGAGGTGGAAGTGCACGGGCACGCGCAGGGTGACGCGCTGGCTGCGCCCCACCAGCGGCGGAAATGGCGCCGCGCGGCGCACGATGCGCAGCGCCTCGTCGTCGAGGACCTCGTGACCGCAGCTCTCGTCGATGGTGGGCGGCGCGACCAGCGTCCCGTCGGGGGCCACCACCACGCGCACCTCGACGGTGCCTTCGAGCCCCATCTCCTGCGCGATCGCGGGGTAGTTGCGGTGGCGCCGCACGCGGTCGGTGACGCCTTCGAGGTAAGCCCCAGGATCAAAGATCGGCCCCGGCGCGACGGCCGTGGGCGCGGTCGTCGTGACCACCGGCGAGGGAGGACCCGGCGCGATCACCGGCGTGGGCGTCGACGACCCCTGACTGTTCGCGGCCATGGAGGGATCACCCCCCTCGGCGGCGAGCACCGGCGCGGGCGCCGCGGGCGCGCTGGGCGCTGACGGCGCCGCGGTGGGCGCGGTCGTCGGCGCGGTGGGCGCGCGGGGGGTCGAGGCCGCGCGGGGCGCGGGCGGCGGAGGCGTGAGCGGCAGGGGCGGCGCGACCACCGGAGGCGGGCGCGGTCGCTCGACGTCCACTGGGATTTCCATCACGGCGGAGGGCACGGTGAAGATGCGATGGCTCGCCGAGGACGGCATCCGGGAGGCGACCACGAGCCCCGCGGCGACCACGAGCGCGTGGGCGGCGGTGGAGATCGTGAACGACCGCGGGAGCGTCTCAGTCATTGTCTCCCTCAAGGCGCGAGCCGGTGATCTGCAGGGTGGTGGCGAACTCGTTCTTGAGGAAATCCGTGAGCGCCTTGAGGGCGTCGTAGAGCCGCTGCACCGCGGGCCGGTCGTTGGCCAGGGCGGTCGTGAGATCACCGTTGGGAATGGCGCCCACCGCGCTGTCGACGTTGTTCAACAGCGTGCGCATGCGCGTCGCGAGGGCGCCCGCGCCGGCGGCCACGAGGCGGTCGTCGAAGCCCTGGTTCTCGCCCGCGGCGCAGCCCTCCAGGATCATCCGCGCGCCGAGCAGGTTGTTGCGCACGTGCGAGAGCCCGCGGTTGGCCCAGCGCGACTCCAGCGCGTCGGGGCAGGTGCCCGTGGTGCAGTTGAAGACCCCCAGGGGCCTGCCCACCCGCAGGTCGCGGGTGTCGGTCTCGATGTGCGTGACGGCGTTGCCGAGGACGTTGAACGCGTCCTGCTGCGTGCGAAACAGGGTGCTCCCCTGCCCCGCGGTGACGAGCTGAGACTCGAATCCGTTGGGGGCCCAGGCGGCGCGCAGGGCGACGGCGCGGGCGAGCACGTCGTCGGCCGCGGCGCGGGCATAGGCGGCCCGGCGGCGGGTGATCTCGTCGGCGCCCAGCGCGGCCCAGGTGCCCATGGCGTTGATGGGCTCGGCCGGCGCGCAGGCGTTGTCGGTCCCCTGTGCGAAGAGCAGGTACTCGATGGCCGCGAGCCCCCGCGCGCTGGTGGGGAGCTGCGCGAAGCCTGCGCCCTCGTAGCCTCGCGACACGATGCGCTGCTCGATGAGGCAGCGGTTCACGTCAGGCCACGCGTAGATCTCCGCGCGGAGGTTCTGCCCCGCCGGCACGTCGAAGGCCCCGGCCGGGCCGTAGCGGTGCATCTCCGCGCGCTGCCAGACATCGACGGCGGCCTCCCACGCGGCGCGGGCGGCGACGCGCTGGCTGTCACCCGGCGTGGCCGCGTAGGCCGCGGTGGCGGTGGCGAGTGCGCCCGCGGCGGTGTGGAACTGGTCGTTCACCTGCACCGTGCAGCGCGCGATGCCCTGCAGCAGCGATGTGCGGTCGAAGCGCTCGTTGGAGCACGCCGCGGTGAGCAGCGCGGCCGCGAGCAGCGCCGCGCGGGGCGCCGCCGAGGCGCGTCGGGCCTGGGCGAAGATCGTCGCGAAGGGCGAGAGCAGCATCGAGGTGACCGTGTGGGGCAAAGGCGTCTCTGCCTCGGGGAGCCCGAAGCGCAGGCGCTCGTGGTGGGTGGTGACGTAGAGCGATCCGAAGAGGCGATCCCACACCGCGAGGGCGGTGCCGAGGTTCTTGTCGGCGTGGACAGGGTCGCGGCTGTGGTGCACCTGGTGCTGCGCGGGGCTCAGCAACCAGCGCTCCACGCGCGGACCGTACGAGAGCCACACGTGGGAGTGCCGCAGGTTCGCGCCCGCGAGCACCCACAGCAGCCCGAGGGCGTCGACGCCGAAGAGCTGCCACCCCCGCAGGGCAGGCCCGAAGGCCCACGCGCACACCCCCGTGACGAGCCCCACGGCGAGGGCCCCGGCGGCCTGGTTGAGCGCGCCCTCGACGGGGTGCGTGCGGTAGAGCGTGAAGGGCGTGAGCACCTCGGCGCTGTGGTGCACGCGGTGAAACGCCCACAGCGCGGGCACGCGGTGCATCGCGCGGTGCGCGAGGAAGCGCGCGAGGTCTTCGGCCACGAAGGCCGTGAGGGTGAACAGCGCGCCCACCACCAGCGACGACGCGCGCAGCCCCGGGAGCCCGAGGTTCAATCGCAGCCACGAGAGCGACAGCGCCGCCACGGCCAGCGACGACACCGACCACGCGCCGAAGGTGAGCGCCCGCAGCCCCGCCCGCGCGGCGATGAGGCGGTAGTCGGCGAGGGCCGAGGGGTGCGCCCACACGCGGGGTGAGAGCGTGCCGAGCAGCGCGCGGCAGAGCGAGAGGCCACGGGCCAGACGCAGCGCCACGGCGATGAGACCCGCACCCAGCAGAAAGGGCACGAAGACCCGGTGCGAAGGGTCGAGCAGACCCGTCACGGGCTCGCTCAGCGCGCGCCACATCTCGGCCCAGGCGCCCCTCATGGAACGCGCCCTGCGCGCCGGTCGAGATGAATCATGAGAACGCGTTTCAAGATTACAACGGGGTATATGCGCGGGGGGCGGTGGCCCTGTCAAGCGCCTCTCTGCGGGTGGTGTTCCAACGCGCGCCGCGCGGTGAAATGCCGGGAACATGGCCTGCGCGCGTGGCAGACTGACCGCGCAAATCATGCCGGACGACGATCTGGATGCGCGCCTCGCTGCGCGCCGCGGCACGGGCCGATATGTGTCCCTGGTGCGCGATCCGGCGCTGGGGCGGCCGCCGTTGGGCGGGGTGATCGAGGCGGTCGGAGAGTCTCTGGTGCTCGTGCAGGAGGTTCGAGACTTTCACCGCCGGGGCTTCGTGGTGGTGCGCCGCGACGACGTGGTGGAGGTCGCCGAGGGCGACGTCGAGCGTCTGTTCTCGCGCATGATCGACGCCGAGGGCGTGCGCGACGAGCTGCTCCCCGCGCCCGCGCTGGACCTCGACGACTGGTCCGCCTGCCTGCGCGACCTGAAGCGCACGGTCAGCGCGCTGGTGCTGGAGTGCGAGTCGCAAGACCCCCCGACCTTCTACCTCGGTCGGCTCACGGCGGTGACCCGCGAGGCGGCGTCGCTGCGGTACATCACCGTGGAGGGGGTGCTGGAGCGCGAGGCCGTGGAGGTGCCCCTCGACGAGGTCACCCTGGTCTCCTTCGACGACCGCTACAGCCGCTTCTTCGGCCGCCACGCGTCCGACGAGGGCCACCACTGACCGCGCGGGGCGAGAGTCTGTCGATCAATCCCTCCCGTCGCCGGCGCGACGATCGACTTCGCCATGCGGCGTCGCGACGCCTCACCGCACAGTGAGTGCGGTTTCGTCGTCGCTCCTTGCCTGGCTCGCCGCTCGCCACGCCGACTCGGTCCGGAATTGATCGACAGACTCTCAGTCCTCGACGCGCACCACGTGGTACTGCCGCTTGCCCTTGCGGATCACCGCGAAGGCCCCGCCGAGAAGGTCGGCCTCGGTGAGCACCCGCTTCACGTCGGCGCACACCACGTTGTTGATCGACACCGCGCCGCGCTCGACGAAGCCCCGCGCCTCGGTCTTCGACTTGAACGGCCGCCCCTCGCCCGCAAGCTGGTTCAGCAGCAGCGCCTCGGGCGTGCCCAACGCCGTGCGCGGGAGCGTGTGCGAGGGCGCCGACCGCATGCCCGCGTCGAGCTCCGCGGCGCTCAGCTCGGACCAGTCCCCGCCCCCGAACAGCACCTCGGTGGTCTTCAGCGCCCGCGCGAGCGCCTCGGCGCCGTGCACGAAGCGCGTGACGCTCTCGGCCAACAACCGCTGCGGCGCGCGGCGACCCGGGTCCTGCGCGTGCGCCGCCATGGCCTCGGCGATGGCCTCCAGCGGCTCGAAGGTGAGGTACTTCAACAGCTTCTCGACGTCGTCGTCGGCGGTGTTGATGAAGAACTGAAAGAGCTCGTAGGGCGACGTGCGTGCGGGGTCGAGCCACACCGTGCCGCTCTCGGTCTTGCCGAACTTCACCCCGTCGGCGCGGGTCACCAAGGGCGTCGTGAGCGCGTAGGCCTCGACGCCGCGCATGCGACGAATGAGGTCCGCGCCCGAGACGATGTTGCCCCACTGGTCCGACCCGCCGATCTGCAGGGAGCACCCGTGGCGGTCGTGCAGCGCGAGGAAGTCGTAGGCCTGCAGGAGCATGTAGCTGAACTCGGTGTACGAGATCCCCTGCTCGCGCTTCTCCAACCGGTCGCGCACGGTGTCGCGCGCGATCATCGCGTTCACCGAGAAGTGCTTGCCCACGTCGCGGAGGAAATCCAGCACGTTCATCGACGCGAACCAGCTCGCGTTGTCGACCAGCAGCGCCTCTCCCCCGTCGAGGTCGAGGTACTTCGCGAGCTGCGCGCGAATGCCCGCGAGGTTCTCATCGAGCCGCTCGCGCGTGAGCAGCGTGCGTTCGGCCGACTTTCCGCTGGGGTCGCCGATGAGCCCCGTGGCCCCGCCCACCACCGCGATGGGGCGGTGCCCCGCCCGCGCGAGGCGCACGAGCATGGTGATCTGCAGCAGCGAGCCCACGTGCAGCGACGACGCCGTGGGGTCGAAGCCGATGTACCCCGTCACCTTCCCCGCCGCGAGGGCGGCGCGGAGGCCTTGCTCGTCGGAGCACTGAAAGAGGAGTCCGCGGGCCTGGAGGTCGTCGAGCATGGTGCGATCCGTGGGAGGGGGGTCAGAGGTCGGGCGCGGGGAACGCGCCGAGCAGCGACTCGACGCCCTGCGCGGCGGCGAGCAGGCGGCTCTCTTCGAAGTGCGGCGCGATGAGCTGCAGCCCCACCGGGAGCCCGTGCTCACCGCGGCCGCAGGGCACCGACACGGCAGGCACCCCGGCGAGCGACGCGGGGAGGGTGCACACGTCGGCGAGGTACATCGACAGCGGGTCGGCCGTGCGCGCGCCGAGGGGGAAGGCCACGGTGGGCGACGTCGGCGTCGCGATCACGTCGACCTGCGCGAAGGCCTCGCGAAAGTCGTCGCGGATGCGCGCCCGCACGGCCTGGGCCTTGTTGTAGAACGCGTCGACGTAGCCCGCGCTGAGCGAGAAGGTGCCGAGCAGGATGCGCCGCTTCACCTCCGCGCCGAAGGCCGCGTCGCGGGTGGCGCCGTACATCGCCCGCAGGTCCTTGCCGTCGACGCGCAGGCCGTAGCGCACGCCGTCGTAGCGCGCGAGGTTCGAGCTCGCCTCGGCCGGCGCGAGCACGTAGTAGGTCGACACCGCGTAGCGCGTGTGGGGCAGCGAGACCTCGACGAGCTCGGCGCCGGCGTCGGCCATCGCGTCGAGCGCGCGCCGCACCGCCGCGGCCACGTCGGGGTCGAGGCCCTCGGCGAAGTACTCCCTCGGCACCCCCACGCGCAGCCCGCGGAGGGCGTCGGCGCCGCGGGAGAGGTCGACGGCGTCGACCGGGCGCGGGTCGCAGGTGCTGTCGCGGGCGTCGTGCCCCGCGGTGGCAGTGTAGAGCGCGGCGGTGTCGGCGACCGTGGCGCCGAAGGGGGAGACCACGTCGAGGCTCGACGCGAAGGCCACGAGCCCGTAGCGCGAGACCCGCCCCCACGTGGGCTTCAGCCCCACCACGCCGCAGAGCGCCGCGGGCTGCCGCACGGAGCCGCCCGTGTCGCTCCCGAGGGCGACGTGCGCGAGGCGCGCGGCCACGGCCACCGCGCTGCCGCCGCTGGAGCCGCCGGGCGTGCGCGCGGTGTCCCAGGGGTTGCGCGACGGGAAGAACGCCGAGTTCTCGGTCGACGAGCCCATGGCGAACTCGTCCATGTTCGTCTTGCCGACAATCACCGCGCCCGCCTGCCGCAGCCGCGCCACCACGGTCGCGTCGTACGGGGGCACCCAGCGCTCGAGCGCGCGCGAGCCGCAGGTGGTGCGCACGCCGCGGGTGCACAGCGCGTCCTTCACCGCGACGACGGCGCCCGCGAGGGGCAGGCGCGCGAGGTCTTCACCCGCGTCGAGGCGCGCGTCGAGGGCCGCCGCCGCCGCGAGGGCGCCCTCGGCATCGACCCGCAAGAAGGCCCCGAGGGAGGGGTCGAGGCGCGCCGTGCGGTCGAGCGCGGCGAGGCAGATCTCCGTGGCGCGCAAGGACTTCGACGCCAACGCGGCGCGCGCTGCGGGCAGCGAGATGAGGTCAGCGGTCACGTCAGTCCTCCACGAAGCGCGGCACGCTGAACGCGCCGCCCTCATGCCGGGGCGCCTGCGCGAGGGCGACGTCGCGGTCGACCCCGGGGCGCGGAACGTCGTCGCGCAGGGGCGCCCCCGGCGCGTCGTCGTCGAGCACCGCGAGGCCCGGGAGCGCGTCGAGCTCGGTCATGTGGTCGAGGATCTTCTGGAGCTGCGCCGCGAAGGGCGCGACCTCGTCCTCGCGGAGGTCGAGGCGCGCGAGGTCGGCGGTGGCGCGGACGCGCTCGGGGGTGACGTGAATGGCCATGTCGTTGCGCTCTCTGAAGGGCGCGCACGCTACCACGACTCCGCCCGGGGACTCAGCGCCGTCGAGGCGGCGGCGGCGGCGGCGGGGCGAGGGGTTCTTCCGCGCGGGTGGGCTCCTGCATGGGCGGGAGGTCGAGGTCTACGCGCCAGCGCTCGCCCTCGCGCACCAGGGGGATGTCGGCGACGCCGCCGCTGAGCCCCTGTGCCGTGACCACCGCGCGATCACCCGAGACCCGCGTGCGCAAGAGGCTGCGGTCGAAGCGGATGCGCCAACGGATGCGCCCCGCCGCGATCATCTCCCAGGGCTGCAGGGCCCACCCCGAGACCTGCGAGGCGCGACTCGCGCGCGCCTGCAGCGCGCTGCGCGAGCGCGCAGACAGGTGCTCAAAGGCGGCGCGACGGGCGGTCGGCTCTTGCCTCGCCCGGTCGAGGTCGGCCACGAACGCGGTCACCGCGCCCTCGGGCGTGCGCGTCGGGTCGCCCGCACACCCCGCGAGGAGCAGCGCCCAGAGCGCCGCGCGCTGTTCACCGTGAAGGGACAATTCCGCCCCGCACGAAGGTCCGCACCACGATCCCGAGGCCCACCTGCACGCCGCCGCCCTGCGCGCCGGGGCCCTGCACGTCCCACGCGTCGGCGAGGGTCCAACGGGCGCTCGCGCGGAGCATCACCGCCTCGGCCCCGTCGCGCCAGTGCAGCGGGAGCTCCATGCCGACCCCGACGAGCGCGGCGGCGCCCTCGCCCCGACCCTCACCGGGCCGCACCCAGGCGGCCCCAAGCTCGAGGCCGATGGAGTCGAGCAGCAGGTCGAGCCACCGGGGACCGCGCTGAAAATCAAAGTTGACCCGCGCGAAGAAGGCCGGTCGCAGGTCCACCGCGAGGAAGAGCGCGTCGTCGCGCTGCGCCGCGAAGCTGCGGCGAAAGCCCAGGGCGAGGCCCGCCATGTCGAGGTAGCGCGCGCGGAGCGTGACGTCGGCCGCGGGCGCCCAGTCGGCGCCGTGGGCCTGCGCGGCGCCGCCCGAGAGCTCCGCGCTGAGCACCAGGTCGCGCTCCAGGCGGCCGTACATCCCGTCGATGCGTTGGGCGCGCGCAGACGCCGGGCAGAGCGCGAGGGCGGGGATGATCAGGGCCGCGGTTCGCACGGGCAGGCCCAGGGGAGTATCACATCGGCCTCGCCTCCGCGCGGGCCACGGCTTGACACGACACGGCCCGCGTGATTCCTTCCGCGCCCCTCAACGGAGCACCGCCGTCTCATGAAGCGCACATACCAGCCGAGCCGCACGCATCGCCTTCGCACCCACGGGTTTCGCGCCCGCATGAAGACCAAGAACGGCCAGGCCGTGCTCCGTCGCCGTCGCGCGAAGGGCCGCGCCCGCCTCGCGGTGACGGCCTACGAGAAGTGACCTCCGACGCGGCGGCGGGCGGACAAGGTCTGCCCCGCGCCCACCGCGTTCGTCGACGCGCGGAATTTCTCCGCGCGCAGAAGGGCGGCCGTCGGCTTCACGCCGCGCATTTCACCGTGATCCTCTTTGATCGGGGCGACGACCGCCCCGCGCGGCTCGGTCTCGTCACCAGCCGCAAGGTGGGCAACGCCGTGCAGCGCAACCGTCTGCGACGGGTGCTGCGCGAAGTGTTCCGCCGGGAGCCCGAGCGGTACCCGCCCGGTTACGACGTGGTGATGCTCGCGAAAGACGGGGCCTCGTCGCTTGACGCCGAGGCGATTCGTGGCGAGATCCACGCCGCGCTCGCGAAGCGACGTCCCCCACCGGGGTCCGCGCCTCGTCGTCCCCCCGGAGGCGCGTGATGCTGCGTTCGTTCCTGCTCTGGCTCCTTCGCGCCTATCGCCTGCTGCTCTCCCCCTGGATGGGTGGTCAATGCCGCTTTGAGCCCTCGTGCTCGCGGTACGCCACCACCTGCGTGGAGCGCTTTGGCGCGGCGAAGGGCTCCTGGCTTACCCTCCATCGCCTTGCCCGTTGTCACCCCTTCTGCGCCGGGGGGTATGACCCTCCCCCTGCCCTCCCCTCTGCTCCCCCGCGCGAGGTCCCTGCTCCATGAAGGACTCCCTCCGGTCGCTCCTGCTCGTCGCTGCGGTGATGGGCATTGTCTACATGGTCTTCATGCGCAAGTCCGCGCCCGCGCCCTCCGCGACGCCGACCGTCGTCGAGGCCCCGGCCCAGGGACGTCTGCCCGAGCAGCGCTTGCGGGTGATGACCCAGCGCGCGCACGGTGACAGCTCCCTGGAGCTCGAGCTCAGCACCCGCTCCGGCGGCGTGACCGGGCTGCGGGTGAACGGCGGACAGTGGCGCATGCCCGGCCAACGCGGCGACGCGCGGCTGAACCTCGCCACCACCGAGCGCGAAGAATACCGCCCGCTGCGCCTTGACGTGCGGCTCCGTCGCACGGCCAACGGCGACAGCGCGGTGCCGGCCTTCGTGGACTTTCAGCAGGCGCGCAACGTCAGCGAGCAGGAGGTCGAGCTGAGCTGGCGGGGCAACAACGTGGAGGTGGTGCGCACGGTGAAGGCCGTTCGGCCCTTCACCCTCGAGGTCACCACCCGGGTGACCAACCTCGGCGCCCCGGGCACCGTGGAGCACCGCGTGCCGGTGTACCACTGGGTCACTCGCGCGGACGAGAATGGGCGGTTCTTTCAGCGCCCGTGGCAGCTCTCCGAGGGCATGTGCCGCCACGGCGATGAGCTCTGGCGCGAGGACCGCTCGAAGATTCAAGAGCGCGCCGCCGAGGATCTGTTCCCGGGCAACGCGAACTTCGCGGCCATCGGCAACCTGTACTTCGCGATGGCGCTCGCCCCGCGCGGCAACGCCGAGGTGCACTGCCGCCTGTGGGCCATCGACCTCCCCAACACCGATGAGGCGCAGGGGTCGGTCTACCACGCGTCGCTCGGTTGGGTGGCGCAGCCCCTGGCCACCAACGAGGCGCGGTCGTTCGAGGCCACGGTGTTCTTCGGGCCGAAGGACGCGCAGATCCTCGCCCAGGCGGCCCCCGATGGGCGCCTGCGGGACGTGCAGAACCTGGGCTTCTTCGCGTTCATCGCGCGCAAGCTCATGGCCTTCCTGACCTTCCTCCACCGCATGGTGGGGAACTGGGGCGTGGCCATCATCCTGCTCACGGTGTGCATCCGCATCCTGCTGCTGCCGCTGCTGCACAAGAGCATGAAGTCGATGGTGGGGATGCAGATCCTCAAGCCCGAGCTCGACGAGATCAACAAGAAGTTCGAGTCGAACCCCGAGGCCAAGATGATGGCCACCATGGAGCTCTACCGCCGTCACGGCGTGAGCCCCTGGACGGGCTGCCTCCCGCAGTTCGCGCAGCTCCCCATCTGGTGGGCCCTCTACGCCACGCTGCAGACCTCGGTGGAGCTGTTCCACGCGCCCTTCTTCGGGTGGATGCGGGACCTCTCGGCGCCGGATCCCTTCTACGTGCTCCCGCTGCTCCTGGGCGGGTTCATGATCCTGCAGTCGCGGCTGTTCCCGCCGCAGGGGATGGACCCGGTGCAGGCCAAGATGATGACCTGGTTCCTCCCGGTCTTCCTCACGGTGATCTCGCTGTTCCTCCCCGCGGGCCTGGCGCTCTACATGCTCGTGAACTCGGTGCTCGGCATCGCCCAGCAGGCGTACACCAAGCGCCTCATGGACCGCGCCAAGGCCGCCGGGGGCTCCTCGGGCGACATCCAGATCCGCCCCGCGTAGTCTCCCGCCATGCCGCAGGACCCCCGCCGCCCCGTGCTCGCCGACCCCTACGCCGTCGACCGGGCGCGTGTCTTCCTCGACGAGACCGTCGGTCGCATGGGCTTCGACGCGCGCGTCATCGTGCACGACCGCGAGACCGAGACCGTGCTGGAGTTCGTGGGCGTCGACGCCCCGAAGCTCGCCGCGCGCAAGGGCGCCGCGCTCGACGCGCTGCAGCTCCTGGCCTGCCGCGTGGCCTCTCGCGCCATGGGCGGCGAGCGCGCGGCCCTGGTGGTCGACGCCGACCGCTGGCGCGAACGCCGCGAGCGCGCCCTCACGAAGCAGGCCGAGCAGCTCGGCGCGGAGTGCGTGAAGCGCGCGAAGGTGATCGTGATGGAGCCGCTGCCGCCCCGCGAGCGCCGCGTGGTGCACATGGCCCTCGCGCGCTTCCCCGGCGTCACCACGCAGAGCGAGGGCGACGGCGAGGAGCGGCGGATCAAGATCATCCCGATGCCCGCGCCGCGTTGATCCTGGTCGTCGACAACTACGACTCCTTCACCTGGAACCTCGTGCTGCTCCTGCGCGCCGCCGGCGGCGACGGCACCGAGGTGCGCGTGGTGCTCAACGACGCGCTCGACCTCCCGGCGCTGCGCCGCCTC
>JBILLI010000465.1:0-6182 GCA_044376155.1 Polyangiales bacterium | reverse complement strand
TGACCGCGCGGTCCTTGATCACCGCGATGAACCGCATCCGCCCGCCACAGCCCGTGCATGCCAGCGCGTCGAACCCCCAGACGCGCTTCAGCAGCGTCGCCCAGTCCCACTTCGTCAGCGCGATCTGGTGCACGGCCGCGACGCCCGCAGACCCGGGGCGCGCGTCGAGGTCACCGCCCCTGACATCGCAGCCAACGGTTCCGCGGCCGACGTGGCGCTCGTCGACCTCACCGCCCGCATGGTCAGCGCCGTCGTGACCACATCCAACGGCCCGCACTGCATCGCGGTGATGCGGTCGGCGCGGACCTGGCACCACCACCAAGCGCCACGGTGAGTGCGGCGCGAACACGCCGTGGTAGCGCACCAGCGGCGACCGCGGCGGCGGGATCAACGCCACGACGCGCGCCATGAACTCCTGCCCGGTCATCACCCGATGCGTCTCCCCGCCCTGCCGTGGGTGCTTCAACCGGTATGCCACGCGCCCGTCCTCGAGCTGCTGCACGCGCTCGCCGCACACCGCCGGACACGCCACGTAGCGACACAGCCGCTCCAGCGCGACGCGGTCGTCGGCCGCGACGTACACGCCCGCGTGGAGGTTGAAGCCCGCGTGCGCCACGCCGCGGTGCCGCGCCTCGAAGCGCGCGTCCTCGCCGCGCGTGTCGTCACCGAAGGGCAGCCGCGCCACAGTCCCCTGCGCCATCGCCGCCGCACGCATAGTATCGAGACCATCGTCCGCGCGCACGGCGGTAATGCGCGCCACCCGCGCCGCCACCTCGCGCAGCACGTCCACGAGCTCGGCGCGCGTCGGGGGCAGCGTCGCGACGAAGCGCGGTGTGCGCCCATCCTCGGGGCAGAGGAACGCTCCGTCTGCCACCAGCACATGCAGGTGCGGGTTCAGATTCAGTGCCCCGCCGAACCGCTGCACGAAGGTGATCGCGCCGACCTCCACCCGCTCACCAGGACCGTGCCCGCCGACCTTCGCGCGCAGGTGCGCGCGGATCGCCTCGAAGAAGATCCGCGCGACCTTCGTGAGCAGCGCGCTGTCCCTCGCCACGGGCAGGCGCAGCGCCCACGGGAGCGACAGAACCCATTGGCGCACAGAGACTTCGGGCACCACCCGGGTCACCAACTCCGCCGCCGTCTCGCTCATGCGACGACCGCCGCACGAGGGGCACACCCCGCGCTTCTTGCACGAGAAGGCCACGAGTTTGTCCCGGCCGCAGCCCGCGCACCGCGCCCGCGCGAAGCCACACGCGAGGACGCCGCAGCGAAGGTAGGCATGGAGCTCGTCCTGCACATAGCGCGGTAGCGGTGCCCCTGCGGAGGCCGCGAACTCCATCAGCGTCTGCGCCTCCGACTGCAGCACGCGCCACAACGCCGTCTCGTGCGGGGCGTGTCGGACGTGCGCGCGGGGTGGCGAACCATCGGCCATCGAGGCGCGCTGCGCGAGGACTGTGCCTCACGGAGTGCCTCGGAAAATCTCGTTGGCACGCCTCTCGCGCATGGCGAAGTCGCCACCCGTCGCCACCCCTTCGCCACCTGCTTTCGCCACCCCTCATCACGAAGAAGGCGCGGTCACGGGGGCGCGGCGAGAGGCACGGTGCAAGAACGCGTGGGACGCGGCCGTGAGGGGCGCGTCGACACACCTGTCGGGCGGAACGCACGGACAGTGGCCGAGAGAATTTCGGAGAGGATCGCCGTGAAGGCTCGCGAAGGACGCAGCCGCGCGCATTGCAGAGAGGGACGACGTGGCGGGACGCGGGGATCTCACCCGCGGGGAAGCGAGGCGGAGCACGGGCCGCGAGGACGCGTGGCGGCGCGGCGGCGCATGCGACACCGTGAGAGAACGCAAGGGCAGCGGCCGACCGGGACGCGTGGAGAGGGGCGTGGTGGAGGGGCGCGTGGGCAGCGGCCGACCAGGACGCGTGGAGAGGGGCGCGGTGGAGGAACGCGAGAGCAGCGGCAGACCGGGGCGCCGGGGGGGCGGTGAACCGGGTGCGCGAGGCGGCGTTGAGCGAGCCCGACCCGGGCTTCGGCGCGCGGCTCTACGCGCTCGCCGAGCCGCAGGCCGCGGTGGTGCGCGCGTATCTCAACACGCGCCCGCCCGCGCGGCTGCGCACGTAGCGCGTCCCCCGCGGAGGAGATCCCCGCGTCCCGCCACGACGTCGCTCCCCCCGACACGCACGGCCGCGTTCATCGCGGTCCACCACGACGTCGCTCTCTGAAGTGCTCGCGGCCGCGGCCCGTGCGGCCCGCCCTGCCGACACGTGACGCGGCCCACGCGGTGGCGATCCGCGCGGCCCGTGTTGTTGCCAAATCCTCTGCGACACAAGCGGTTGCGACACGTGCGGCCTCTGCCTCGGGGCGCGCGGCGCATCCCCGACGGCGCGCCGCGTGGACGGCCCGGCCGATGCGGTGCAAGACTGTGCGCGTGGGCTACGCGGACCTGAAGAACGATGTGGTGTTCCGCAAGGTGTTCGGGCAGCATCCGCGGGTTCTCGCGGGCCTGTTGAACGACCTGCTGGAGCGCAGCGGCGAGCGCGAGATCACGGAGCTGGAGTACCTACCCGGCGAGCAGGTGCCGCTGGTGCTCGGGCTGAAGCTGTCGATCCTCGACGTGTGGTGCCGCGAGCGGGGCGGCGCGACCTTCATTGTGGAGATGCAGGTCCTGCACGTCACCGGCTTTCTCAACCGCGTGGTCTACAACGCCTGCAAGGCCTACGTCGGCGCGCTCAAGAAGGGCGCGACCTACGGTGAGCTCGTCGACGTGGTGGCCGTCTCCATCTGCGACTTCGTGCTCTGGCCCGACGCCGAGCGCGATGCCGCGATGGCACCAAGAGTCCCGCTGGTGAGCCGCTGGAGCATGGCGGAGCAGGCCAGCGGACATCGCTCCCTGGGGCAGGTGCAGTACGTCTTCGTCGAACTGCCCAAGCTCGGAGACGAGGTCCCCGACAGCATCAACGAGCGCTGGGCCGCGATCTTCGCCCACGCGCAGGATCTGGAACCTCAATCTCTCGTCGATGTCCCGCTGACGATGGCGCAGCGCGAGGCGCTGGAGCTCGCGCGGGAGGAGACCTTCACCCCTGCAGAGCGCGACGCCATCGAGCGCTCCCATGAGGAGGTCGACCAGGTGCGACGCACCATCGCCGCCGCCGACGCGAGGACCGAGGCCGAGACCAGGGCGCGCGCCGAGGCGCAGGCTCGAACTGCCGAAGCCGAGGCAAAGGCCGCAGAGGCGGAGGCCAGAGCCGCGGAGGCCGAAGCGAAGGCCGCGCGTGCGGCCAGCGCACGCGCAGAGGCTGAAGCAAAGGCTGCGCGTGAGGCCAGCGCACGCGCAGAGGCAGAAGCAAAGGCCGCGCGTGAGGCCAGCGCACGCGCAGAGGCCGAGGCAAGAACCGCAGAGGCCGGAGCAAAGGCCGCAGAGGCCGAGGCGCGCATTCGAGAGCTTGAGGCGATGCTCCGAAGGAGGCCTGACGAAAGTTGATCCGCGAGGGTTGCAGCCGAGCGGGACACGCAGAGGGGCGTGGAGGAGGAACGCGCGGGCTGCCGCCGCACGGAGCGCGGGGAGAGGGGCGTGGTGGCGGAGCGCGAGGGTAGCGGCCGACCAGGACGCGGAGAGTGGCGCGGTGGAGGAACGCGAGGGTGGCAGCCGTGAGAAGCGCGCGGACTGATGGGCGCGGCGGCGTACGTTCGCATCGCGCTTGGATCACGGGCCGACGCGACCACCGCCACGCTCGCTCGCCCACTACACCATCGGGGTCACCTTCGCGGCGCTGCTCCTCGCGACCTTCGGGCTCGCGTGGGCGCGCGCCGACGCGGGGTCCCGCACTGCTCATCGGGGTCGTCACGGTGGTGGCGCCGCTGTTCATCCTGCTGCCCGCGCTGGGGCTCGGGGTCGCGTCGACGAAGACCCCGACGCCGGTGTTCAACACTCTCAAGAGCCTCGCGACGCACTCGGTCTACGGGGCGGGCCTCTACCTCGCCGCGCTCGCGACGACGGGGGTGACGCGCCTCGTGCGGTGACGCGCGAGGGATCATCACGGCGGCGACGAAATGGTTCTCAGCCAGAAATGAGAATGGTCACGGGAGCATGTCGAGTACCGTGGTGACATACGCGGGACGCCTTGGTTCTGGGAGACGGCACTGGCATCATGCGCTTCATGCGATACCGGTTCTCGCTCGTCGTCTGCGTTGTCGCCGCGCTCCCCGCCTGCTTCCCCACCACGCCCGGCGATGCGCCCTCGAACCGCTCCGACGCGTCTGATCGACAGGCGCAGGCTGATGATCTCGTCGCGCCCGGAGTCGACGTAGCTAGCGTCGACGCTGGTGTCCCCATCACGATCGACGGTGCGACGGACTCCGGGATCGTCGACCGCGATCGCGTAACACCGTCAGATACATTCGACGCACCGTTGGTCGACGCGGTCACGACCGCGACGGACACCCTCTTGGTCGACGCGATGACGCCGGTTGACCTCACGGACACGGCCACCGTACCGGATGCGCGAGAGACCGATGCGGTCGCGGGCGACATGCCCGACGCCTCATCCGACGCAGGTCCGATGTGCCCTCCGGGCCTCGCTTTTTGCGGTGGGGCCTGTGTGGATACCGCGACGAGCACAGTAAACTGCGGCGCTTGCGGTGCCGCCTGCCTCCTGGCCTGCGTCCGGGGCGCCTGCCAGGACATCACGATGCTCGGCGCCGGAGACCGTCACCGATGCGCGGCGCTCCGCGACCGTTCGCTCCGTTGCTGGGGCGACAACGCCGTCGGGCAGCTCGGGACCGGAGACTACGCGCCCGCTTCGACCTGGATTCCCGTCGCGGGGCTCGCCAACACCGAAGAGGTCTCCTGCGGGGCCAGATTCACGTGCGCGCGTGCGACGAGCGGCATCGTTGCGTGCTGGGGGGCCAACGACAACGGACAGCTCGGTGACGGCTCGTTCGTGGCTCGGGCGACACCGTCGGGTGTGCGTGAGATCACGGACTCGATCTCGGTCGCTACGGGACTCGACCATGCTTGCTCTCTCGGCGCCGATCGCAGGCTGCGCTGCTGGGGCAACAACGAAGGCGGCGCGCTGGGGGCAAACTCGTTGGCGACGAGAAGCTCGGCCCCTCTGGAGGTTGACCCATCGACGATGTACTCCGCGGTTTCGGCGGGTTTCTATCTGACCTGCGGGCTGACGACACAGCGGACGGTGCGTTGTTGGGGACGCAACAGCTCCGGCCAGGTCGGCGACGGCACCACGACGGACCGAAGGGCTCCGACGAGCGTTCTGCTTCCGGCGCCTGCCACCCAAATTGCGGTGGGCGCCTACCACGCCTGCGCCCTGCTCGCAGACCGGCGAATCGCCTGCTGGGGTCACAACGAGGCTGGAGCCCTCGGGACCGGACAATCGAACGGAAGCGCGACCCCGGCGCTCGTCACCGGGATCAACGATGCCACGCTCCTCGCGGCGGGCGACTACCACACGTGCGCGGTGCGTGCCGATGGAGGTGTCGCGTGCTGGGGGCTCAACGACCACGGACAGGTTGGTGATGGCACGCAGATCAACCGGCTCGGCGCCGTCGTGGTGGTCGGCGCGTATCGCGCTGTCGCGCTGTCGCTCCGCGGCAGGCACTCATGCGCGATCGGTGCCGACGGCCGCGCGTCGTGCTGGGGGGCGAACGGCTCCGGTGAGCTCGCAGACGGGACGCGAACCGACAGGCTCACGCCGACCTTGATCCGGTGGTGATCTCCGAACGCCGGTCACGATGCGGGGTGGATGTCGGGTTCGCTGACCGACCGATGCACCCGTCTACTCCCTGGAGGATAAGCAGGGATCCGTACGCTGCGACGCTTCGGCTTGAAGCTACGTGGCATCAACCGTCACGACGAGCGTCCCCCAAGGGATGCGCAATCTCGTGCGGCCACCAGCGGGGGTAGTCCGCCCTCTCCCCCGGCCCCTCTCCCGCAGCGAAGCTGCAAGAGAGGGGTGCACCCGTGGGGGCAGTACGCCCTCTCCCCCGGCCCCTCTCCCGCAGCGAAGCTGCAAGAGAGGGGTGCACCCGTGGGGGCAGTACGCCCTCTCCCCCGGCCCCTCTCCCGCAGCGAAGCTGCAAGAGAGGGGTGCACCCGTGGGGGCAGTACGCCCTCTCCCCCGGCCCCCCTCCCGCAGCGAAGCTGCAAGAGAGGGGTGCACCCG
>JBILLI010000464.1:0-6184 GCA_044376155.1 Polyangiales bacterium | reverse complement strand
CACTGCAGAAAGTACGGATCCCTGCTGAGAACGGCCCGCGACTTGAGGTGGTAGCCTGGAAGGGCCGGAGATGGGGTGATTGAAGCGTGAGAATTGATCGACGTTTCAGGATCCAGATCACCAGCGCGCCTGACGACGAGGAGCTTGTTGCAGAGGTGTGGCGAGGGGAAGAAATGCTCGCCGAACTGCGGCATGAGGCGATCGGGGTGGCCGCGCGTCTCTTCCCACCGCGAGACGGTGCGGCATGGGATTTCACGATGGATGAGATTCTCGGTGTCCTCGCTCACGCGCGCGAGGTTCTTGGACCGTCGCAGATCTCCCGAAGCCCCTCTGACCATCGCGACGAGTGAGTCGAACATGAACGTCGTGAATCTGCGCCGCACCGCCGCAGTGACCGTGACGAAGTCCAACGCGCTCTGCCTCTGCGACAGAGTGCTTCTCGCTTCGCCGGACTGTCGCCGTGGGCGTTCGTAGTCCTTCGGCGGACGAAGCACGTCTCCTTCGTGCGCTCGGGAGAATCGCCAGACTCCAGGACCTGGAGCACTGGCTCCAGTCGCTGCGGGTCGAACCCATGGACGATGGGGGAATGGGCTCGCTGAGGTTCCCTCGTCCCCCGTCTGCGGATCCATCGCCCGGGGTCGTGGTCAGGCTCTCCTGCGTTCAGTTCCAGGACGTCGATGGCGTCGACGTCGTTGCATCCCTCAACGCGCGATCGGATGGGATCCTCATCGAGCTTGACGTCTGAAAGACCGACTTCTCCCCCTTGATCAAGATCCCTGACAGCGCCTCTTTCGCTCCCTGCGACGACACTTGAAGAAGCAGTCGACCGCGCCCGCGGGTCTCGCCGCCACGCGGCGACGGGACGGGGCACGTGATCCGCCGACCCCGCGCCCTCACCCCGATCATCCCGCTCGATGCTACACACCGCCGCCATGCTCCCCTGGGAGACCCTCGACACGGCCCTCGCTCCCGACGGCGCCGCCCTCACCCTCGCCCGCCGCGGCGACGAGTACGTGATCCGCGCGGGCCACGTCGCCCTCATGAGCAGCCGCGCACACGCCTCCGAAGACGCGCTCGGCGCCCGCACCGCCGCGCTCTGTCCGCCCGCGGGGACGGTCCTCCTCGGCGGCCTCGGGCTCGGGTTCACCCTGCGCGCCTGCCTCGACGACGTCTCGCCCGACGCCACGGTCGACATCGCCGAGCTCGTGCCCGCGGTCGTGCGTTGGAACCGCGGACCGCTCGCCTCCCTCGCCCGCGCCCCCCTCGACGACCCGCGCGTGCGGGTGCTCGAAGGCGACGTCGCGACGCCCATCGCCGCCGCCCGCGCGCGCTACGACGTCATCGCGCTCGACGTCGACAACGGCCCCAGCGCGCTGGTGTCGCGCGGCAACGCGGCGCTCTACGGGGAGGCGGGGCTGCGTCGCGCGCAGGTCGCGCTGCGCTCTAACGGCGCGCTCCTGGTGTGGTCAGCGGGGGAGGATCCGGCCTTCGAGCAGCGGCTCGCGCGCGTGGGCTTCGCGGTGACGCGGGAGCGCGTGCGCGCGCACGGCGCGGGCGGGGGATGGCACACGCTCTGGGTCGCGCGGCGCGTGGTAGGCTCATCGGCACCATGTCCGCATCGCCGATGATCGAGCTGGTGCGACTCGTTCCTCGGACCCACGATCGTTGGCTCCTCGACGAGGACGACCCGCCCGAGACCCCCCTCCACGACTACGCCCTGGAGGCGCTGGTCCTGCTGCTCAAGGCGTGGGTGGCGCGCACGGGGCGAGACGCGTCGGTACATCGCAACATCGCGATGCGCTGGAGCCCATCGCGCCCCAAGATCGGCGCCGACCCCGACGTGTGTGTGGTCTCGCCCGCGCTTCCTGACGACGCCACGAGCCTGTGTGTCTGGAAGCCGGGGCACACGCCGCCCACCCTCGCCATCGAGGTCGTCAGCGACGGCACCGCGTCCAAGGACTACCTCGACAACCCCGCGCGCTACGCCGCCAGTGGCACGCAGGAACTCTGGATCCTCGACCCGCTGCGCGTCGGCCCGAGCGACGCGGGCGGCCCCTTCGCGGTGCAGGTGTATCAGCGCGTGGCCAGCGGGCGATTCGTGCAGGTGTACGCGGGCGAAGGCCCCGCCGAGAGCGCGTTGCTCGGCGCGTGGGTACACGGGCCACGCGGTCAGCTCCCGCGCATCACCGAAGACGAAGCGGGCGAGCGCCCCTGGCTGACCGAGGCCGAGGCGCAGCGGGCGCAGGCCGAGGCGCAGCGGGCGCAGGCCGAGGCGCAGCGGGCGCAGGCCGAGGCCGACCGCGCCGCAAGGGAGGCGGCCGAATTGGAGGTCGCGCGGCTGCGAGAAGAACTCGCGCGGCTGCGAGGCTGACGACAGCGCGCGGGCCTTCGCGGTACAACCCCGGCGCATGAGCGACCCCGCGGCCCACACCCACGCCGAGCCCGTGCGCTACCGCTACTTCGACCTCATCGTCGGGGTCTTCGTGACCGCCCTCATCGCGAGCAACCTCGTCGCCGCGAAGCGCGCGATGGTGGGCGGCTACGTCATCGGCTGCGGGATCCTGGTCTTCCCCATCTCGTACATCTTCGGCGACGTGCTCACCGAGGTGTACGGCTACGCGCGCTCGCGCCGCGTCATCTGGATCGGCTTCGCCTGCGCCGCCCTCACCGCGGGCCTCTTCGCCGTCAGCGACTGGATGCCCCCCGACCCCTCGTGGCACGGCCAGGAGGCCTTTCACGCCGTGCTCGGGCAGCTCCCGCGGGTGGTCGCCGCGTCGCTCACGGCCTACGTGGTGGGCGAGTTCGCCAACAGCTTCGTGCTCGCGAAGATGAAGGTGCTCACCGGCGGCAAGCACCTCTGGATGCGCACCATCGGCTCCACCCTGGTGGGTCAACTCGTCGACAGCGCGGTGTTCTATCCCCTCGCGTTCCTCGGCACCGAGGGGTGGACCCTCGCCCTGATCGCGCGCGTCGGCTGGAACAACTACCTGCTGAAGGTCGCCCTCGAGACTCTGTTCACCCCGCTCACCTACGTGGTGGTGAACTTTCTCAAGCGCGAAGAGCGCGAGGACGTCTTCGACACCGAGACCGACTTCAACCCACTCAAGCTCCGGGCCTGAGCGGCTCAGCGCGCGGGGCGCTCGGCGGGCTCGCGGCTCGCGGGCTCGATGCCCAGCCGACGCGCGCCCGCTTCGTACAGACCGATGCAGCGCGCGTGCGACTCACGCGCCTCCTGCACGGTCGCACGGCTGCGGTCGAGCATCCCGCCCACCCGCGCCATCACCTCGGCCGAGGGCTCGCCGCCGTCGGTGGGCAACATCGCGCGCATCTCGCGCAGCAGCCGCTCGCTCTCGCGCTTGCCGCGGTAGGTGGTGACGCAGGAGTCGCGCAGGTCGGCCGCGCCCGGGCTCTGCGGGTGCAGCGCCTCCAGCGCCCGCACGGCCCCCTCCTCGCCCGCATCATCCCGCGCGCGGATCACCGCCGACACTGCGAGCACCGCGGTGCGCAGCTCGCGCTCGTCGGTGAGCTCCAGCGGGTCGCGGTCGCGGTGCGGGTCGTTGTCGGTCTGCGACGCCACCACGATGCCCACCACCGCGATGGCGATGACCACCAGGGCGGCGAGGCCCCAGCGGGGCGGGCGCTCCTTCGCAGCGGGCTTCGCGGCCACGTCAGACCGGCGGCACGAGGTGATGCTTCGGCGGGCGCGGGGTGTGCGTCGCGAGGTTGCGCGCGAAGCGCTTCGACACCTCCGCCCGCAGCGCCGCGAAGGGGATCACCGCGTCGAGGATCAGCTCCCCCGCGAGCTTGAAGAGGTCGATGTCCTCGCGATACTCCGCGCGGAGCTTCTGCACGAAGGCCTCGCGCTCGGGCCCATCGGGGACCTCCTGGATCTTGTTGTAGAACACCGCGTTCACCGCGGCGTTGGGGCCCATCACGGCGATCGACGCGGTGGGGAGGGCGAGCGTCGCGTCGGGCTCAAACGCCGGGCCGCACATCGCGTAGAGCCCTGCGCCGTAGGCCTTGCGCACCACCACCGAGAGCTTCGGCACGCGGGCCTCGCTCACCGCGGCGATCATCTTCGCGCCCGAGCGGATGATCCCCTGTTGCTCGACCTTCGTGCCGATCATGAAGCCCGGCACATCCGCGAGGTAGAGCAGCGGGATGTTGAACGCGTCGCACAGCCAGATGAAGCGCGCGGCCTTGTCGGCGCTGTCGACGAACAGAACCCCGCCCTTGTACCAGGGCTGGTTCGCGACGATCCCCACGGGCTGCCCGTCGATGCGGGCGAAGGCCGTGATGATTTCCTTCGCGAAGAGGGCCTTCACCTCCACGAGGGAGTCCTTGTCCACCAGCTCGCGCAGCAGGTGGAACATGTTGAAGGGCTTGTTCTCGTCGAGCGGAACGATCTGCTCCAGGGTCTTGCCCGCGCTGTCGGGCGCCAGCGCCTCGCGCTTCGCCGGCCGCTCGCGCCAGCTCTGGGGCATGTACTGCAGGTAGCGCTTCGCCCACGCGATGGCGTCGTCTTCGGTCTTCGCGAGCACGTCGCCGCAGCCCGAGACCGAGCAGTGCATCTTCGCCCCGCCCATCTCCTCGAGCGTGACCTTCTCGCCGATGACCATCTCGGCCATGCGCGGCGAGCCGAGGTACATCGCCGCGTTGCCCTCGACCATCACCACCACGTCGCAGAAGGCCGGGATGTACGCCCCGCCCGCGGCGCTCGGGCCGAAAAGCAGACAGATTTGAGGGATCTGCCCCGACATCTGCACCTGGTTGTAGAAGATCCGCCCCGCCCCCCGACGACCCGGGAACATCAGGATCTGGTCGGTGATGCGAGCCCCTGCAGAATCAACCAGATAGAACAGCGGGCACTGCAGCTTCGCGGCGATCTCCTGCACCCGCAGGATCTTCTCCACCGTGCGCCACCCCCACGACCCGGCCTTCACCGTGGAGTCGTTGGCCATGATCGCCACGGTGCGCCCCTCGACCGTCGCCGTCCCCGTGATCACCCCATCTGCAGGGAGCTCCGGGTCCTTGCAGTTGGCCAGGGGCGCGTCTTCGATGAACGAGTCGGCGTCCACCAGCCGCGCGATGCGCTCGCGGGCGAAGAGCTTTCCGTCCTTCGTGTTCTTGGCGTGGTACTTCTCGGCGCCGCCCTTCGCGATGCGACCGAGGATCTCCTTGAGCTGCGCGTCAGACATGGTGCGTCGCCCTCTCTACTCGCCCTTGTACACGGGCTTGCGGCCCTCGTTGAACGCCGCCAGGGCCTCGCGCCGGTCGCTGCTCACGAGCGTCTTGCCGTAGCACTGCGCCTCGAGCAGCAAGCCCTCTTCCATCGTGAGGTCCGCGCCGCCGTCGACCGCCTCCATGGCCGCGGCGAACGCGATGGGCGCGCCGTTCACCAGCGGGGTGGCCACGCGCTTCGCGGCCGCGAGCACGGCCTCGCCGGGGTTCGCCAGGGCGGTGACCAGGCCCAGCGGGAGCGCCTCGTGGGCGGAGAGACGTCGCGCGAGGAGAATGAGCTCCTTGGCCCGCCCGGGGCCCACGAGCCGCGCGAGGCGCTGCGTGCCGCCCGCCCCGGGGATGATCGCCAGGGAGGTCTCGGGGAGCCCCACCACGGCGCCGGGGGCGGCCACGCGGAGGTCACACGCGAGGGCGAGCTCGAAGCCGCCGCCCAGCGCCACGCCGTTGATCGCCGCGACCACGGGCTTGGGGCACGCGTCGACGACACCGAAGGAGCTGCGGTACTCGCCGAGGAGGGCGCGCACGTCGTCCTCGGACATGCCCTGCCGCTCCTTGAGGTCGGCGCCCGCGCAGAAGGCCTTGTCGCCCGAGCCCGTGAGGATGATCACCCGCACGTCGCGCTCGGCGCCGAGGGCGGTGAAGGCCGCGCCGATCTCGGCGATGAGCGCGCGGGAGAGCGCGTTCATGCGCTGCGGGCGGTTGAGCGTGACGACCGCGAAGCCGCCGTCGCGCTCGACGGTGAGGGAGGTGTACGTGTCGTTGGCCATCAGAGGGCGCGAACGCTATCCCTGCGACGACGCGGGGGGCAAGGGCGGGATCAGTCCAGCCAGCGCTTCTGCTTGATCTTCTCGGGGATGTACTCCTCGGAGATGAAGCGGATGCCGCGGCTGGAGAGGGCCTCGAGCTCGTACTTCTTCTCGGTCTTCTTCATGTGCGCCAGCTC
>JBILLI010000463.1:0-6195 GCA_044376155.1 Polyangiales bacterium | reverse complement strand
CGTGCTGGTGCTCCGCGCGTGCCTCGCGTCGGCGGTGCTCTTCGGGGGGTGGTCGGTGCCCGGCGTGGCGCACCTGGAGCAGGGCGCGTCGGTGTCGCTGCAGATGCTCGGCGTGCTGCTGCTGCTGCTGAAGGCCTGGGCCCTCGTGGCCGCGCTGCGCGCGATGGCGCCCGCGCTCTCTCGTGTGCGCGAGGCGGCGCGGTCGCGCTTCACGTGGCGCGTGGCGCTGCCCTGGACCCTGCTCGCGGTGTCGGCCGAGGCCCTCGCGGCGTGGATCACCCCGCGGCTCCCGTGGGTCGCGGCGAACGTCGCGGGGCGGGTCATCGCCGCGTCCACCGCGACGCTGGTGGGCGCCCTGGTGCTCACCCGGGTGCTGCGCATCGCCCTGGCGCGCAAGGGGATCGTCTCGGCCAACGCGCCGCTGCTGCAGGCGCCGCCGGGGCTCAGCCCGTAGCCACCTCGGGCGCCGCGGCGAGGTCGACGTGAAAGCTCGACCCCGCGCCCACGGCGCTCTCCACGCTCACCGCCGCGCCCATGGCCTCGCCGAGGTGCTTCACGATGGCGAGCCCCAGGCCCGTGCCTCCCTCGGCGCGGGAGCGCGACGTGTCGACGCGGTAGAAGCGCTCGAAGAGCCGCGGGAGGTGGCGTGGCTCGATGCCTGGTCCGGTGTCGCGCACGGTGAGCCGCACGCGGTCGCCGCGGGCCTCGGCGCGCACGGTCACAGTGGCCCCCTCGCCGCTGTACTTGATGGCGTTGTCGAGGAGGTTCACCAGCACCTGCTCCAGGGATTTGCGATCGGCCATCACCCACGGCAGCGCAGGGATCTCCGCGTGCAGGGTGGTCCCCCGGCGCTCCGCGGCGAGGGCGGTGAGCTCTAGCGCGCGTGTGGTCTCCGCGGCGAGGTCCAGCGGGGTGAGCGCGAGCTTGAAGCCCTTCGACTCCACCCGCGACAGCTCCAGAAGGTCCTCCACGAGGCGATGCAAGCGCTCGGCGTGCCGATCGATGATGCTGACAAATTCTTCTGCAACATCGGGTTTTTGCAGCGCGCCGATGAGCAGCGTCTCGACCGCCGCGCGCACCGCCGCCACGGGCGTGCGCAGCTCGTGGGAGACGTTCGCGACGAAGTCCCTCCGCATGCTCTCCAGCCGCCGCAGCTCGGTCACGTCGGTGAGCACCGCGACGGTGCCGGTCTCGGGCGCGTCGGCCGGGCTCACCCGCACCATCACCCGCCGCGGACCATGCCGGTCGAAGGCCACCTCCCGCACGCGCGCGTCGCCGTCGGCCCGCGTGGCCTCGATGAGCTCGTGGAGCTCGGCGTTGCGCAGGGCCTCGATGGGTCGCTGCCCCAGGGCCTCGCGCCCCACGCCGAAGACCTCGCGCGCCGCGCGGTTCACCAGGGTGAGGGCGCCGCTGCGGTCGGTGACCAGCACCCCCTCGGCCATGGCCTCGAGGATCGCGTTGAGCCGGTCCCGCTCGGTGCCCAGCGAGCGCAGCGAGGCCGCGAGGCCGTCGGCGAGGGCGTCGAGGGCCTCGGCGAGGGCGCCCACCTCGTCGCCCTGACGGAGCCGCGTGCGCACGGTGAGGTCCTTCACCATCGCCCGCGCGGTGTGGGTCAGGCGCTGCAGCGGGCGCGACGCCAGCGATGACGCCAGCGCGCTCATCGCCGCGGCCAGGATCACCCCGACCAGCGCGCCCAGCGCCATCAGCCGCCGCATCTCCGTCGCCGCGTTCTGCGCCAGCGCCGGCGACACCGCCACGCGCACCACCCAGACCCCGCCGGGCCCCTGCACCCGCGTCGCGGCGTAGACCAGATCCCGCCGCAGCGTGTCGCTCTGCCGCCGCGCGACCCCTTGCCCCGAACGTCGCGCGGCGAGCACCTCGGGGCGCTGCCCGTGGTTCTCCACCGCGGCGATGTCCTCGGGGGCGACCTCGGAGTCGGCGCGCACCACCCCGTCGGGGTCGATGAGCGAGACGCGCCCCCCGGCCGCGCCCGCCAACGCGCGCACCAGCGCGTGCCCGTCGCGCCACGCCCCCGCGCTGCGCACCGACTCCCCCGCGAGCCGCGCGTCGCGCAGGAGCTGCGCCTGCGCGTACGCCTCCAGGCGCCGCACGAGGGCCGTGGACACGAACCACTGCGCGCCCCCCAGACCCACCACCACCAGCGCCACCGAGAGGGTGAACAGTCGGGCGCGGAGCCCCCACGACGACGGGTGCCAGTGGGGCTTCACGGGAGCACCGCCTTGGCCACGAGCGAGATCCCCAGCGCGAGCACCGCGCACGACGACAGCACCGCGAGCGCGCGCAGCCCGCGGCCGTCACCCGGCAGGCGGTGGAACCACCGACGCGCGAGCACGAAGACCAGCCCAACGCCCGAGAGCACCGCCGCGAGCCCGAGCGAGAATGCCACCAGCAGCGCGAGGCCGAAGCCCACGCGGCGCATCGACACCGCGGCCAGCAGCACCACCAGCGCGCCCGGGCACGGGACCAGTCCGCCGCTCACGCCCATGGCGAGGATGTCCCTGGGGCGCAACGAGATCGGTGACGGCAAGGGCTCTCCAGGGTCGCGCACGGGGGCCCGCAGCGCGCGCACGCGGCCGGGGAGCTGCGCGAGCGCGACGCCCACGACCATCGCGCCCGACATCAGCTCCAGCGCGCGCAGCACCTTGTCGCTGCCCACGTGCTGCTCGATGACCAGCGCGAGGGCGCCCACGGCGAAGACCGAGGCGGTGTGGGTGACGGTGATGGCCGCGCCGAGGGTGAGGGCGTCGCGGGGGCGGCCTTGAGATCCGAGGAGCCACGCGCCCACGAGGGCCTTGCCGTGGCCGGGCGCGAGGGCGTGACCCGCCCCCAGGGCGAACGCGAGGAGCAGCGCGAAGAGGGCAAATCCCGGAGAGCGCGCGGGGTCGCGGAGCAGGGCCACGAGGCGCGCGCCGTCGCTGGCGCCCGGACGTCGCCGGGCGTCGCGCGCGAGGGGGCGCTCGGGGGTGTCATCGGGTGCGTCGCGGCGTGCGAGGGTGAAGGTGGCCTCGTCGTCGCGGGGGGCGCGGTCGAGGGCGCGGGTGGGGTAGTCGAGGGAGGCGCCGGCGCGGAGGGCGTCGCGGGCGACGGTGCTCGCGGTGACGCGCGCGTGGGGGCTGTCGCTGGCGGCGAGCTCGCGCCACCCCTGGCGGTCGCGGTAGCGCGGGTCGACGACGCGCACGGTGAGGGTCGGCGCGTCGTCGCGTGGGGGCAGCGGTGCGCGGAACTCCACCGCGACGCGGAGGGTCGAGAGCCCGTTCTGCCCGGGCGGGGCGTCGACGCCGCGGAACACCACGCGCAGCGGCGCAGGGCGATCGTTCACGGTGACGCGGAGCTCGCGGGTGGCTTCGGGCACGAAGCGCGCGAGCCAGGCCTCGCGCTCGACAGGGGTGACGCGGCCGTCGTGGTCCCCGTCGAGGCGCTCGATCTCGGTCCACGCGGGGATCTCCGCGAGGTCGAGGAGGTAGTCGAGCTCGAGCTCCTGCGCGTGGGCCTTCACGCCGAGGTAGCGGTTCACCGACGCCATGCCCAGCGGGTGCGCCTCGCCCGCCGCGACGCGGAGGAGAACGGCGAGGGTCAGGGCGACGGAGGCGCGCACGCGCGGGAGCATTGCAGAGATCCCCCGCCGCGCGCCACGACGACCCCGGGGGTCACACAATCGCCTCGAAGGGGCGGTGCGGGTGGCGCGCGTTCGTCCCGCGGGACAGACTCCCGGCCACTGCGTCCATGAGCCCACAACGCGCCGACGCCGCGCTCGATCCGTGCCCTCTGTGCGAGCGTCCGAACCACCACCCGAGTGATCACCACATGGTCCCGCGCTCCCGCGGCGGGCGGGCCACGACCACGCTCTGCCGCGACTGCCACACGGCGATTCACGCGACCTTCTCGAACCGCGAGCTTGAGCAGACCTACCACGCCGTCGACGCGCTGCTCGCGCACCCGACCTTCGCCCAGACCGTGGCCTTCATCGCCCGGCAAGACCCTGGCGGCCGCGTGCGCACCGCCCGCGTGAAGGGCCGCCCGCGCAAGCCGTGATCGCGCGGCGGGCTCAGCGACCTGGGCGACGCGCGCGCCCAACCCGTCGTCGACGCGCGCCGAGCAGCAGCGCGAGCACGAGGCCCGCGGCGCCGGGGTGCGCTCCCGCGGGGCGCGCGGCGCAGCTCCCGCGAATGACCCCGGTGCTGTCTTCGGGCGGGACGTCACCCGCGTCGCTGCTGGCGCCGCCGCACGACCCGGCGCCGGGGTAACACACCCGCAGCGCGCCATCGGCGCTTGCGGAGACGCAGCGGTGGGTCGAGGGGCACGTGCAGTCGTCGTCGCAGCGCCGCGTGCACACCTGCCCGACGCCCGGCACGGGGACACACGCGCCATCGACGCACTGCGCGGCCTCGGTGCACGCCTCGCCAAAGGGGCGCGACCCGGGCGTGACCACGCCGCTGTCCTGCGCCGCGGCCCCGCTGTCTTGCGCGACCACACCGCTGTCTTGCGCCGCGGCCCCGCTGTCCCGCACGACCACGCCGCTGTCGCGCGGAGGCGTCCCCGCGTCGCGCACGACCACGCCGCTGTCGACCGGACGGCTCCCCGCGTCGGGCGTGGCGGAGCCGTCGACGACGGCGCCGAAGACGTTGGTCCAGTAGTACCGGTACTGGCTGTTGGCGACGTAGGCGCGGCCGATGCCGATGGCCCGCGCGCGGGCGCTGAGCATGTTGGTGTTGTGCCCGGGAGAGTTGCGCCACTGCTGAAAGGTGGCCGCGGCGCTGGCGTTGCCCGCGGCGATGTTCTCCGCGACGCCGCTGGGGTAGCCCGCGGCGGCCATGCGGGTGAAGGGCGTGCCCCCGCTGGGGTCGTTGTGGCTGAAGAAGCGCCGCGTGCCCATGGCGAGGGAGTGGTCGTAGGCGACCTGGTTCAGCAGCGGCGTGGCGGTCACCGGGGCGAGGCCCCGCGACGCGCGGTACTCGTTGAGCAGCCGCACGAACGCGGCCTCTTCGGCGTCGGGGTTGCGCAGGTCGCTCACGACGAACGCGCCGCCCTCGGCCCCGCCGCAGCGCGCGAGAGCCCCGAGCGCGAGAATGACCAGCGCCCGGCGCATCATGGCCGGCTGAACGTGAACTCACCGCACGTGCGGTGGAGCATGCGCCCGGTGAAGCTCTGGCCGTTGTTCGAGACGACCCCCGAGAGGCCGACCATGATGTACCCCGGCGGCTGCTGCACCCACGCCTGGGGGATCAGGGTCATGCGGCCGTTGGAGGGGGAGCAGTTGCCCCGCAGGAGGTAGGACCCCTGGGTGCCCGTGGGCGCGTGCTGAAAGGTCCCCTGCACGCGCACCCGCGGGCCCTCGACGTCGACCACCGTGAGGGTCATGTCGGTCCAGCCCTGGGCGCAGAAGTACCGGCCGACGTACTGGCTGTTCGGGAGGATCCCGCAGCCCGAGGGCGGTGCGGCGTAGGAGGTCGACGCGGCCCCTCCGCCGAGGAGGAGCGTGAGGCCAAGGAGCCATGGCGGCGCGCGCATGGGCGCAGCATCGCGGAGGACGCCCCTTCGCACAAGGCGGGGCGGCGGGTTCAGCCCTGGGCGGCCTCGGGCGCGGTGGACCCGGCGAACGCGGCGATGACCTCGCGCGCGGCGTCGAGGGCGGCGCGGTCGAGGGAGCAGGGGTCGATGTCGGTCACGAAGCGCAGGGAGCTCGCCGTGGCGCGGAGGTCTTGCAGGGTGAGCGAGAGCAGCGCCGCGCGCACCGGCGCGGTGAGCAGCGAGGCCGCGAGGGACTCGTCGCTGGTGCTCGTCACGAAGGCCGCGTCGAAGTCGGCGTCGCCCGTGGACCACGCCCCGGTGGCGCTGAACGCCGGCGCGAGAAAGAGCGTAAAGCCTTGCGGGAGAGAGGCCTGCGACTCTACCGCGACGCGGCCGGGGTTCGCCGCGGCGTCGTCGACGAAGACCTTGAAGCGCGAGGGGCCCGCCGTGCCGTGCAGCACCGGGCGGTCTTCGACCACGCTGAGGCGCAGGTCAGAGGTCTGCATCACCAGCGACTCCCAGGTGACCTCCACCGCGTGGAGCCAGGTGCGGTGCTCGTCGTCGCGGCGACGACGGTCCATGGCCGACAGCGCGGCGAAGAGCGCGAGGGGGAGCAGGACCAGCAGCAGCGCGACGAGCAGGGTCTCCACGATGGGCTCAAGGTGG
>JBILLI010000462.1:0-6208 GCA_044376155.1 Polyangiales bacterium | reverse complement strand
CGGCGCCGCGGTAGGCGTCTCGTCGAGGCGTCGGCGCGCGGCGGGCCCCCCCAAACGCCGCGTGCGAACGTCGTTCCCTGCAGGTGCCCGCGAACGCTCAAGAGGAGACCGTCGCATGGAGATCGTCGTCAGAATCGCCTGGGCACTGCTCGCGTTGATCCACACCGCCCCCGCGAGCGTTCTGTTCTCGCCGGCCGCGCTCCGGCGTCTCTACGGCGTCGAACCCGACGGCGATGTCGGCGTGCTGCTGACGCACCGGGGCGCGATGTTTCTCGCGCTCGTGGCGCTGTGCCTCTTCGCCCTCGTTGCGCCGAACGCCCGTCGGGCCGCGGGCATCGCGGTGGCGATCAGCGTGGTGGGATTCCTCGCGGTCTACCTCCGCGCGGGCAATGCCCCCGGCGCGCTTCGCACGATCGCGCGGGTCGACCTCGTCGCGCTCGCGCCGCTGGCGGTGGTGCTCGTCGACGCCTGGTTCCCCCGCGCCCCGTGACGAGGCCGGGCCGGGAGACGCCCGCGCGCGCGGTTGACAGGGTTACCCGGACCGCCCCCCCGAGAGCCCCGGGAGCGTGAGCTGCGCCGCGGGCGCACGGGCCTTGCGCGCGAGGTGATCCGAGCGCAGTGGGCGCGTGCGGGACCCGTGGCGCGACCACACGGCCTCGGCGAGCGCGGCGAAGCCCGGGCGGTCGTACACCGCCGAGAGCCTCGCCCGGGCGTCACGCACCGCCTCCAGGGCGTCGCGCAGGGGCCGCGGCCCGCCCGCGGTCCAGGGGGTGTGCACGGCCTCGTCGTCGAGGTGCGCGAGCTCGGGGACCCAGCGTCGGATGAAGGCGCCCGACGGGTCCTGCGTGCGCGACTGCGTCTCGGGGTTGTACAGCCGCGGCACGTTGATCCCGGTGTGACCCGACTGCATCTGCACCTGCGGCCAATGAATGCCCGGCTCGTAGTCCACGAAGCAGCGCGCGAGGTGCTCCCCCGTGACCCGCCAGTCGAGCCCGAGGTGATGGCTCGCGATGCACTGCAACATCGCCCGCGCGCGAAAGTTCAGCCATCCCGTGGCGCGGAGCGAGCGCATGCACGCGTCGATGAAGGGCCAGCCCGTGCGCCCCTCGCGCCACGCGACCAGCCACGGATGCGCCGGGTCGGCGGGACGCCGCGCGTCCTCGAAGTAGGGGTGCTGCGCGCGCACCTCGATCTCGGGCTCGCGCTCGAGCTTCTGCGTGAAGTGGTCGCGCCAGTGCAGCCGCGCGACCAGGGCGTCCACCGCGGCCAGCGGGAGGGGACGCGCCTCGGGCGGTGAGGCCCGCAGCGACCGGCGCGCGCCCGCGAGGCGGCGAAACACCTCGCGCATCGAGACGCTCCCCACCGCGAGGTGCGGCGACAGACGCGAGCACACCCGGGCGCCGACGTCGGGCGATGACATCCCGCGGCGGTAGTCCGCGCCGCGGCCGTCGAGAAAGCTCCCTAGCAGCGCGATGGCCGCGCGACGTCCCGCGAGGGGCGGGTCGAGCAGCGGGTCGTCGGGGAGCGCGAGCACCTCCCCCGCGAGATCCGCATCACCGCGAACCCCTTGCGCCGCAAGGATATGCATCGGTGCGCGCACACACGGCGCCTCCATCACCCCCCGGTGAAACGCGGCCCACTGGTCGCGGTCGCGCATCCCGCGCCACACCCCGGCCTGCACGCGCTCGTGCCACACGACGCCCTGCGCGCGGCAGAATCGCCCCACTGCCCGGTCGCGCGCCCAGGTCCAGAGGTTGCCCGTCTCCTCGTGCGACCAGAGCGCCTCGAAGCGCGTCTGCGCGTGCAGCGCGCGCAGCACCTCCACGGCGTCGCCCGCGCAGACGGTGAGCGGCACACCCCGGTCGCGCAGGGCGACGTCGAGGTCGCGCAGCGCGTCGCGCACAAATTGCCACTGCCGCGGGGAGGTGTCGGGCAGGCGCCAGTAGTCGGGCTCGACCACGTAGAGCGCCAGCACCGGGCCCCGCGCGGCCGCCTCGGTGAGCGGCGCGTGGTCGTGCACCCGCAGGTCTCGCTTGAACCACACCACCTGCACCCGCGGCTCGTCTCGCTGCATCGCACCTCCTGAGCAGGCGTGGACCACCCCCGCGTCTGCGCAGGAGTCCCATGTCGGATGTCTTCATCGTGGTCGGCGCTTCAGGCGGCGTCGGTCGCGCGCTCGTTCGTCGCCTCGCCGCGCGCGGCGCCGCGCTGCACCTCATCGGTCGCGACGCCGCGCGGGTTCAGCCGCTCGCCGACGAGGTGGGCGCGAGCTCCGCCGTCGCCGACGTGCGCGACCCTGCGGCTCTGCGTGCGGCCATCGAGGGCGCGGGCGCGCGGGTCGCCGGTCTTGCGTACTGCGTCGGCACGATCAACCTGCGCCCGCTCGGGCGGCTCACCGACGACGACGCGCTGCGCGACTTCGAGCTCAACGCCCTCGGCGCAGCGCGGAGCGTGCAGGCCGCGCTGCCCGCGCTGAAGGCCGCAGAGACCTCGTCGGTGGTGTTTTTCTCCAGCGTGGCGGTGGCCCAGGGCTTCGCGTCGCACGCGTCCATCGCGATGGCCAAGGGCGCGGTGGAGGGACTCACGCGCGCGCTCGCCGCCGAGCTCGCGCCGCGTGTGCGGGTGAACGCGGTGGCGCCGTCGCTCACGCGCACCGAGCTCGCGCGGCCGTTCACCAGCAACGACGCGATGGCCCAGGGCATCGCGCAGCTCCACGCGCTGCCGCGCCTCGGCGAGGCCGACGACGTCGCCGCGCTCGCCGACTTCCTCCTCTCGCGCGACGCGTCGTGGATCACCGGACAGGTCATCGCCGTCGACGGCGGCCGCTCCACCGTGCGGACGAAGGGATGACCCGGGCGCTCCTCCCCACCAAGGTCTGCGTCACCTGCGGCCGCCCCTTCGCGTGGCGCAAGAAGTGGGCGCGCTGCTGGCACGAGGTCACCACCTGCTCGCAGCGCTGCAACGGCCTGCGGCGCAAGGCGAAGCGCGCGGTGTCGCCGTGACCACCCTGCGCTTCGTGCTCGGCGACCAGCTCACCCGCGGCGTGTCGTCGCTGCGCGACCTCGACCTCGCGCGCGACGTGGTCTGCCTCGTCGAGGTGCACGAGGAAGCCACGTACGTGCCGCACCACCCGCAGAAGATCGCGCTGTTCTTCTCGGCCATGCGGCACTTCGCCGAGGCGCTCCGGGCCGAGGGCGCGACCGTCGACTACCTCCGCCTCGACGACCCTCACAACCCCGGAGGCTTCACCGCGGCCCTGGCGGCGGCGGTGCGTCGCCACGGCGCGTCGCGGGTGGTGGTGACCGAGCCCTCGGAGTTTCGCGTGCGCGAGATGGCAGAAGGGTGGACCTCCGCGGCGGGGGTGCCCGTCGAGGTGCGCGACGACGACCGCTTCTTCTGCAGCCACGCGCGATTTCGCCGCTGGGCGCAGGGCCGCAAGGGGCTGCGCATGGAGTTCTTCTACCGCGAGATGCGCCGCGAGACCGGGCTGCTCATGGAGGGCGACGAGCCCGCGGGCGGGCAGTGGAACTTCGACCACGACAACCGCAAGCGCATGCCCGCGACGCTGCCGGTCCCCCACCCGCCGCGCTTCGCGCCCGACGCGATCACCCGCGAGGTGCTCGACCTCGTGGCCGCGCGCTACGGCCATCACTTCGGCGCGCTGGAGCCCTTCGCCTGGCCCGTCACCCGCGCCGATGCCCTGCGCGCCCTCGACGACTTCGTCACCGCGCGGCTCGCGCGCTTCGGGGACTACCAGGACGCGATGCGCGACGACGCGCCCTTCGGATTCCACAGCCTGCTCGCGGCGGCGATGAACCTCGGACTGCTCCTGCCACGCGAGGTCTGCGACCGCGCGGTCGACGCGTGGCGGCAGGGGCTCGCGCCCCTCAACGCGGTCGAGGGATTCGTGCGGCAGATCCTCGGGTGGCGCGAGTACGTGCGCGGGGTCTACTGGCTGAACATGCCGGGCTACGCCCAGAGCAACGCGCTCTCCGCACGCCGACCGCTGCCCGCGGCGTACTGGGGCGCGCCCACGCCGATGCGCTGCGTCGCGCGCTGCGTCGACGACACCCGGCGAAATGCCTACGCGCACCACATCCAGCGGCTCATGGTCACGGGCAACCTCGCGCTGCTCGCGGGCGTCGCGCCCGACGAGGTCGAGCGGTGGTACCTCGCGGTCTACGCCGACGCGCTCGACTGGGTCGAGCTGCCCAACACCCACGGCATGGCCCTCTACGCCGACGGCGGGGTCATGGCCTCGAAGCCCTACGCCGCTTCGGGCGCCTACATCGCGCGCATGTCGGACTACTGCGCGGGCTGCGCCTTCGACCCCGACGAGAAGCTCGGCCCCCGGGCGTGCCCCTTCAACGTTCTCTACTGGGCCTTCCTGATGGAGAACGAAGCGGCCCTGGCGGGCAATCCCCGCATGGCGATGCCCTACAAGAACCTCGCGCGCTTCGACCCCGCGCGCCGCGCGGCCATCGCGGCCCAGGCCGACGAGATTCGCGCGACGCTGCTCGCGCCCTGACCGCTCAGTCCAGCAGCGCGTCGATGTCTCTGGGGCGCAAGGGCTTCGGGATGAGCGGGGCGCCGCTGCGTTGGAGCGACTCGCGCACCACGGGATCGAAGACGCCGCCCGAGATGAACGCGAAGTGCCGCACCGCGTCGGGCCAGCGCGCGGCCAGGGCTTCCCACAGCGCGGTGCCGGGCTCGTCGGGCATCATCACGTCGCAGAGCGCGAGGTCGAAGCGCGCGCCCGTGGCCAGCACCCCCCGCGCCTCCTCGACGCTCGCCACGGCGGTGACCTCGTGCGCGCGGAGCATTCGCCCGAGGGCGACGAGCACGGCGGCGTCATCATCGACCACGAGCACCCGACGGCGCGCGGTCGTCGCGGGGGCGGCGACGGGCGCTGCGGGGGCCTCGGAGGCGCGGAGCACGACGCGCGCCTCGGCGCCGCCCGAGGACAGGTTCTCGAGGCTGATCTCGCCGCCGAGCTCGTGCACGAAGCGCTGGCAGAGCGCGAGGCCGAGGCCGCTGCCCGCCGCGCCGCGCGTCGTCACGAAGGGCTCGAAGGCGCGCGTGAGCACCGAGGGCGCGACCCCGGGACCGTTGTCGCGCACGCGCAGCACCACGCGCTCGCCCTCGCGCGCGGCGCTGACCTCGATGAGGTTCCGCGCGACGCCCGCGGGGTCCATCGCCTGCGCGGCGTTCACGATGAGGTTCACCAGCACCTGCACCAGCCGCCGC
Source organism: Polyangiales bacterium (assembly GCA_044376155.1). Classification (GTDB taxonomy): domain Bacteria; phylum Myxococcota_A; class Polyangia; order Polyangiales; genus JAWKRB01. The sequence goes on along the minus strand of JBILLI010000462.1, from coordinate 961 downwards.
TCGTCACCGACGACCCACGCGGGCGCGACCGCTTCGCGCAACGAGGCGACGCCGCGGAGCTGCAGCCGCGTGAGCCGCACCGCGGCGGCCACCGCGGCGGTGAGGTCGGTGCGCGCGTCGACCGCGCCGGGAGGACCGAAGGCGCGGAGGTCGCCCGCGATGTCGCGGATGCGCTGCGCGGCGTCGGTGGCCTCGGCGAGCAGCGTCGCGCGGGCTTCGGGGGGGCAATCGGGGAGCTGGTCCAGCGCGGCGAGCAGCGCGGTGGCGGGGTTGTTCACCTCATGCCCGACGCTCGATGCGAGCAGGCCCAGGGCCGACAGCCGCTCGGCCTCCGCCGCCATCGCGGTGACGCGGTGGAGGGCCTCGGTGCGGGCGCCCACCTCGCGCTCGAGGTCCCGCTGGGAGCGCTGCGCGCGCGACGCGTCGAGGGCGCTCGCGACCACGCTCAGGAGCAACGGGAAGCTCTCGGACAAGATGGGCGCGCGCAGCCGCAGCCGCAGGGTCACGACATCAATCGCCACGGCGATCGCGCAGAACGCCTGCGCCGCGGCGAGCATCTGCCGCTCGCCGCGGGAGAGCGCCTCGCTGCGCCACACCGTGCGCACGCCGCCAACGAAGTGCGCCAGCAGCGCGGCGCCGTAGAGGGGCAACAAGGGGCCGGGGAGCGCCGCGAAGAAGGGTCCCGCGCCGAGCTCGACCCGCACCTGCATCGTGCGCTGCAGCACGAGGTCGGTGCCCACGGTCACCGCCATGAGCAGCACTGTCGCCCCGGCCGTCCAGGCGCGCCGCCGCGAGAGCGGACCCGCGGTGACGGCGAAGTGCTGCGACATCGCGAGCACCGAAGCCAGCGCCGACGCCAGGGCCAGCAGCGCGAAGCCCCGCGCGTCGCCGGGCACCGCCTGCTGCCACTGCGCGAGTCGGGCGAGCGAGAAGGTGGCCGTCGCGACGCTCCAGAGCAGCA
>JBILLI010000461.1:0-6213 GCA_044376155.1 Polyangiales bacterium | reverse complement strand
TGTACGACGACGACGGGGCGACCGAGATCATCCCGAAGGCGTTTGCGTCCAAGGGTCGCCCGGTGGGCGCTGTGAAGCCTCAGCCCTTCACCGCGCCGTCGCGCGCGCCTGCGCGGACGGCGCCCTCGGCGGCCGAGGTGCCCGAGACGGACGACGTGTCCAGCCGAACGGTGTTCGAGCCCAACATCTCGGCCATTCGCGCGGGCATCATGACCCGACCCGCGCGCCCCGATCCGATCGCGGCGGCGCCCGTGACGAGCGCGTCGCTGCCCGCGTCCGCGGCGGATCAGAGCGCGTTCGACGCACCCATCGAGCCGACGCAGGCGATCGACCTCGTGGTCCACGCCGGCGGGGGCGCCCCGGAGCGCTCGGGTTCGCACCCGGCCCGGCATGAGCTTCAGGGGGGCGTCGCGCCGATGGGGACCTTCGCGCCCATGGCGCCCCACGCGCCTCTCCCGGGCATTGATCCGATGTTCCCGACGCCGCCCGCGAACGGCGTGGCGCAGCCCGGGCGCACGAGCCCCTGGCTCTACGTCTTCGTCGCGCTGAGCATCGGCTGCCTCGTCGCCACCGTCGCGGTTGTGGCGCTGCGCGGCTAGTGTCGCGATTGACGAGTCCCGTCGGGAATGCGTGCGGATCCGCGGCGCGCAGCGACGTGGCTCCTTCCTGGTGAGGCCTGGCCGCGCGACACGAGCTCGCCGCGCGATGTCCCTCGACGACTCCGGGTGCCCGGGGTAGCGTGCGCCGCCGCGGCGCGCCGCAGAACCCCCGTTCAACGAGCGAGAGATCGAGATGTCGGTATCGGTAGTCATGCCCAGACTCGGCGAGTCCATCGCCGAGGGGACGATCACGAAGTGGCACGTCAAGGTCGGCGACGTCGTCACGAAGGACCAGGTGCTGCTCACGGTGTCGACCGACAAGGCCGACACCGATGTGCCCTCCCCGGCGGCCGGGGTGGTGCGCCGCATCCTCGCGGAGGAGCAGGCCGTCGTGCCGGTGGAGGTGCCGATCCTCGAACTGGAAGCGGGGGCGACCGCCGCGCCCGCGGTGGCGGCGCCTGCGCCTGCGAGCCCGGTGGCGCCGGAGGCCCGGCGCGATCCGCCGACGACGCCCGCGGTGCGCAACGCCGCGCGTGAGCTCGACGTCGACCTCAGCAAGGTGCAGGGCAGCGGCGAGCGTGGCCGCGTGACCAAGGGAGACGTGGTCGCCTTCGCCGCTCAGGCGACGAAGCCCACGCCGGTCGCCCACACCGCGCCGGTCGTGATCGCGCCGACGCCTGCGCCCGCCGCGGCGGTCTCGGCCGGGCCGTCACCGTCGTCCATTGGGATCCCGGGCTTTCGCGGCGCCTACCAGCCGAAGCCCTACATCGCCTCGCCTGGCGACGAGGTGGTCCCCTTCAACCGTCGGCGACGGATCATCGCCGACCACATGGTCTACTCGAAGCACGTCGCGCCGCACGTGTACACCTTCGCCGAGGTGGACATGCACCGCGTGTCGAAGCTCCGCGACGCCCGCAAGGACGCGTGGAAGGCCGAGGGCGTGTCTTTGACCTTCCTCGCCTTCATCGCCTCGGCGACGGCGCGTGTGCTTCGTGAGACCCCGGCGATGAACGCACGCGTGCTCGACGACGCGTACGTGAAGCTCAAGGAGGTCAACCTCGGCATCGCCGTGGAGACCCCCGCGGGCCTCCTCGTGCCCGTGGTGCGCAACGCCGACGAGCTCACCGTGAAGGGCCTCGCCCGCGCCATCGACGCGCTCGCCCGCAAGGCGCGCGACGGCAAGATCGACGCCGATGACCTCGCCGGCGCGACCTTCACCATCTCGAACCCCGGCCCCAAGGGGAACTTCGTGGGCGCCGCGGTGATCAACCAGCCCAACGTCGGCATCCTGCGCACCGGCGAGATCGTGAAGCGTCCGGTGGTGGTCGAGGCCGACGGCGCCGACACCATCGCGATCCACCCCGTGATGTTCTGCGCGCTCTCGTACGACCACCGCATCGTCGACGGCGTCGCCGCGAACAACTTCCTCTACCGCGTGACCGAGCTCATCGAGGCCGGTCAGTTCGACGTCTGACCGCCGCGCCGGCGCCGCCCTGGAGCGCCGGGGCGGCGCGGCAGATCAGAAGTTGTAGCCCACGTCGAGCGCCACGAAGGGGTCGATGAGCGGCGACTGCCCGCGGTAGGCATCGCACGCCGTGACGCCCCAGCCGATGGGCCCGTTGGTCGTGCAGCCCGTGAACAACGCGGGGTCTTCGAGCGCGCGAAAGTCAGCGGGGTTCAGCAGCGCGCGCACGCCGCCCGTGGCGCGCAGCGAGAGCCGCTCGCCCAGGCGCCACTCGCTCGACACGCCGCCGATCACCGACACCGCGGGCAGTCGGCGGTCGGTGCGCTCCTCGCGCTGACACTGCGACGCCGACGCGGGGCAGGTGAGCGAGAGCGACGCCAGCGCGAGGCCTGGCCCCGCGAAGATCCCGAAGGCTTGTCGGGAGGTCGCGCTCGCGAAGCGCGCGTGGGCGAGAAACGCGAAGCCTGGCTGAAACGCGCCGATGCCGCCGACGGCGATCTCGGCGCCGAACCAGCGCCGCGGGAAGTACCGCAGGCTCAGCGACAGCAGCCCCGTCGCGGTGCCCACGCCGACCGGGGCGGCGACGGTGAAGGGGTAGCGCTCCCAGCGGGACCGCGGCGCTTCGGGCACGGCCTGCGCGGCCCAGTCCACCCAGCGGCCATCGGGGCCGGGCTGCGTGACCCAGTGGCCGAAGCCCTGGCTGCGCGGGGTGGACGTGGCCGTCGCGCGAGACTCCACCGCGTCGGCGCTCAGGGTCACGTCGACGTTCATCCGCTCGCCTTCGTAGACCGCGCCCTCGCGGCGCTGACGGTCGCCCGCGACGCCGACCACGTCGATGGTGTGAGGCCCGGGGTCGACCGGCACCTCGGCGCCGAGCAGGGCGAGGGGCAGGCTGCGGCCGTCGAGCCGAAAGGACTGCGGGGCGTCGCCCTGGACACGCACCGTGAGGCGCGCCACGCGCGTCGTCAGCGCGTCGACCTCGCGCGCGGCCGCCGCCCGGCGCGGCGCGTCTGCCCCCTCGGCGCCCTCGCGGAGGAAGGTGCGAAACTGGTCGAGCGCCTCGACGAAACGACCCGTGTTGCGCGCGGCGATGGCGAGGTTGAAGCGCACCGCGGGCGATGCGCGCACGGCCATGGCGCGGGAGAATCCGCGGTAGGCGTCCTCCCACCGACCGCGCTCCCCCGCGGCGTAGGCCTCGAAGAAGAGCTGCCGCGCCGCCTCCAGGGCCTCGGCGCCCACGGGCTCTGGCGCCTGCGCGCGGGCGGTGCTGGCGGCGACGACCCACGCGAGGCTCAAGGACAGGGGGCGCGGCATGAAGGGGATCGAGCGTACCACCGCCGCGTCGCTCAGCGGGAGGGCGGCGCGGCGGGCGTGGCCTGCGGCGCCGGCTGTCGGCTGCCCTCGTCGGCGTGGATCGAGTACCGCACCAGCGCGCGCAGGATCTCGTTGCGCTGCACGTTGCCCACGAGGCTCTTGAGGTCCTCGTAGAGGGAGGGGTCGACCAGCAGCGCGCCCACGGTGCCGCGGCCCTGCTCCACGCCCTGCATGACGTTGCGCAGGGAGGCGCTGGCGGCGTTCACGTTGGCGAGCGCCTCAGAGGCCTCGCGGCCGTAGATCACCCGGTGCAGGCCGCCGTCACCCGTGCGCACGTCGTGGGTGATCGCGGCGATCTCCTGGGTCATCTCCGCGACGTTGCGCACGACCTCGCCGCCCTGCCGGTCGTACACCAGGGCGTGCACCAGACCGCGGCCGCTGCGGGCCTCGCGGGCGACGGCCTCGACGTGCCCGCTGGCGGCGGCGACGCGCTGGGCGGTGACGTTCACCGAGGCGAGGGTCGACTCCACGCGTTGGGCCATCATCGGGTCGGCGAGCAGGGCGTGCGCAGTGCCCGGGCCCTCGGCGATCTGGTGCGTGATCGTGCGAACGTCGCGGGCGATGGCGAGGAGGTCGTTGCCGAGGCGGTCGTTGGCGAGGGGGCGGGTGACGGCGACGACGTTGCCGAGCACCTCGTTGGCCCGCTGCAGGGCCGTGCCTGCGCTGCGGATCGCGGTGCCCATGTCGTCGCTCTCCTCGCTGCGCACCTCGTCGTTCTCGCGGAGCCCGGGCTCCCGGGGGGAGCCCATGGAGAGGTCGAGGGCCTTGTCGCCCAGCAGCCCCTTGCTCGCGATGCGCACCACGGAGTCGCGGCGCACCCGCACGAGCTCGCGCGCGACGAGGGTGAAGCGGATGTGGATGCGGCGGTCGGCCTCCTGCTGGCCGAACTCGATGGCGACCACCTGTCCCACGTCGACGCCGCCCATGCGCACGGGGCCGCCCACGCGGAGGCCGCCCACGTCGTTGAAAGACGCGCGGAGCTCCACCGCGCGGTCGAAGAGGTGGCGCTCGTCGCCGATGAGGAAGATCAGCAGGGAGGCCACGAGGATGCCCGCGGCCACGAAGATCCCCACCTTGACGTTGCGGCTCATCTCCCTGGGTCTCCGCTAGGCCTGACGCTCGACGAGGGCGGCCATGTCCTCGTCCTCTGGGGCGACGCCCTCGATGAAGTTTCGCACGATGGGGTTGGGCGACGCGCGGAAGGTCACGGGGTCTCCGGTCGCGATGATCTGCCCCTTGTAGACCATGGCGAGGCGCGACGACACGGTGAACGCGGTGCCCATGTCGTGGGTGACCACGATGGACGTGTTGCCCAGGGTGCGCTGCAGGGACATCACCAGGTTGTTGATCCGGGTGGTGTTGATGGGGTCGAGGCCGGTGGTGGGCTCGTCGTAGAGCAGCACTTCGGGCTTGAGCGCGATGGTGCGGGCGAGGCCGGTGCGCTTGCGCATTCCCCCCGAGAGGTCTGACGGGCTCATGAGCTCGATGCCGGGGAGGCCGACGAGGGCGAGGGCCCACGTGACGCGCTCGTCGATCTCGGCCTCGCTCATGCGCAGGTGCTCGCGCAGCCCGTAGGCGACGTTCTCGCGCACGGTGAGCGAGTCGAAGAGCGCGGCGCCCTGGAACACCATCCCCACGCGCTGACGCAGCCGGGCGAGGCGGCGGTCGTCCATGCCGCGCACCGACTCGCCATCGAAGAGGATCTCTCCCCGATCGGGCTTGAGCAGCCCGATGAGCATCTTGAGCATCACGCTCTTGCCCACGCCCGAGCCCCCCAGGATGGTGAAGGCCTCGCCCCGCTCGATGGCGAGAGAGAGCCCGGAGTACACCACCTTGGGGCCGAAGCTCTTGTGGACGTCGTGGAACTCGATGAGGGCCATTGCGCGGTCGTGGGGTTTTCCCTCGCCGCGCTCGGCTTGTCCACAGTGCTCGCGCGCTCAACCCCGACGAATGTCGGCCGTTCCCTGTCCCTCGACGCGACCCGACGCCCGCATCGGCGGCAACGGAGGCGTGCGCGCGACGGAGGCAACGCACCCATGCACGGCACACAGGAAGCTCGAATCGTCTCGTCCACGCCGTCGACGCGCCCGGACAACGACACCTCCCCGGAGGCCGCGGGTTCGCGGTCTGAGCGGGTCGCGCGCGAGATTCAGCTCGCGGTCCGCACTCTCGACGAGGCCGGTCAGGCCATGGCCGGGGCCGTGGCCGCGGTGAGCGAACACGCCGCGGCGGCCTCGCGGGACGCCGACGCGATCCGCTCGGGCGCGGTGGGCGTCGCGGGGGCGGCCGAGGAGATGTCGGCCACGATCCGCGAGGTCTCGGCGAACGCCGCCGAGAGCGCCCGCACCGCCCGCCACGCGCGGGCCCTGGCCGAGGAGGCCAACCGCATCGTCGGCGCCCTCGACGCCAGCTCCGCGGCCATCGGCAAGGTGGTGAAGGTGATCTCGACCATCGCGCAGCAGACGAACCTGCTGGCGCTCAACGCCACCATCGAGGCCGCCCGCGCGGGCGCGGCGGGCAAGGGGTTCGCGGTGGTGGCCAACGAGGTGAAGGAGCTGGCCAAGGGCACCGCCCGGGCCACCGAGGAGATCACCCAGACCATCGAGGCGATCAAGGGTGACACCACGCGCTCGGTGGGGGCCATCGGCGAGATCGTCTCGGTGATCGCGCAGATCGACGGCTACGCCGCGTCTATCGCGGCGGCGGTGGAGGAGCAGGCCGCGACCACCCGGGACATCGCCCGCAACGCGACCGAGGTCTCGGGGGCGGTGAGCC
>JBILLI010000460.1:0-6225 GCA_044376155.1 Polyangiales bacterium | reverse complement strand
CGCGTCTCAGCCCCCCCTCCTCCTGCCGGATCACCGGCGGGAGAAGGGGTTTAGGGGATGAGGGCCACCCCAGCGGCCTCGCGAGAGGTGGCGTGTGACACAACAGCAGAAGAGCCGCACCCGGTGGACCTCGGCCTCCGGCAGATCCGTAGCGCCCAGATCGTCGGTGTCTCTCAGCGCCCAGAGGTCCACCCCGTGTTCGCGGCCACGCTCTTTCTCGGGATCAACAAGAAGTAGGGATTCTCGACGCGCTCGCCTCTCCGGGGGGCGCCCCTTCCGCACGCCGCCACGGTCGCGCAGCGTCGCTCGGCGCGCGGCGCGGGGTCAGCTCCCCTCGTGCACGCAGCTCACGTTGGGGTGGATCACGTCGGTCTGCAGGTCGCGCGCGTGCCAGCGGTGCTTCTGCGGGGGCTCCGAGGGCTCGAGGAGCAAGCGGGTGACGGTGAGCCCGGGGTGTCGCCGACCGACCTCCTCGGCGAGGTCGCGGGTGACCTCGCGGTGGGCTTCCATCTCCTTCGCGTCGTCGTCGTCGATGGGGAGAAGGCGCTTGTAGGCCCCGCAGTCCATGTGGTCGAGGATCACCAGGGTGCGGATCTTCGGGTGCAGCACCAATGCGAGGGCGAGCTGTTGCCAGAACGCCTCGCCCCACACCGGGAAGGTGCGCTGCATCACGCCCAGGCTCGCGCCGGGGATGGCGAGGTGGTCGTACTTCTCACTTGCGAGGGCGACGGACACGCCGCCGTTGCCCTCGGCCATGATCTTCGGCATCACCGCGACCACGTCGTCGGTGCAGCGGTGGTCGATGCACGACACCACGATGTGCGTCGCCTCGACCTTCGGTTGCTCGGCCATATGCTTCCTCCCGCCGCGGTGATCGCGGCGCAGGGAGCATCTCCGTGACGGTCGCCGCGGGTCAACGGGAGGGTGTTGCGCCCGGGCGGCAAACGGTGCAGAAGGCGCCGCCGCCATGATCATCCTCGACAGCCTCACCAAGCGCTTTGGGCCGAAGATCCTCTTCGAGGACGTCTCCATGACCTTTGACCCGGGCAAGCGCTACGCGCTGGTGGGGGCCAACGGCGCGGGGAAGTCCACGCTGCTCAAGGTCATCGCCGGGGAGGAGGAGTCGGACAAGGGCACGGTCAGCATCAACGAGCGCCTCAAGGTCGGCGTGCTCCGGCAGGACCACTTCGCCTACGACGACCACCGCATCCTCGACGTGGTGCTCATGGGCAACCGCGCGCTCTGGGAGGCGATGCACGAGAAGGAGCAGCTCTTCGCGGTGGAGATGACCGACGAGGTGGGCATGCGCCTCGCCGAGCTGGAGTGCGTCGTCGCGGAGGAAGACGGCTACACCGCCGAGGCCCGCGCGGCCGAGCTGCTGGAGGGTCTGGGCATCGCCACCGACCGCCACCTCGACCCGCTGCGGAGTCTTGCGGGCGGCTACAAGCTCCGGGTGCTGCTGGCGCAGACGCTCTTCGCGGGGGCCGACGTGCTGCTGCTCGACGAGCCCACGAACCACCTCGACCTCGACTCGATCCGCTGGCTGGAGGCGTACCTCACGGGAGACTTCCGCGGCACGCTGGTGGTGGTCAGCCACGACCGTCACTTCATGAACTCCATCGCCACGCACGTGGCCGACGTGGACTTTCAGACCGTGACGGTCTTCACGGGGGACTACACCTCCTTCGTCGAGCAGAAGACCACGGGCAAGCGGCAGAACGAGGCCGACATCGCGCAGAAGAAGAAGCGCATCGCGGAGCTCAAGGAGTTCGTCGCGCGCTTCGGCGCCAGCGCGAACCGCTCGAGCCAGGCGCAGTCGCGCGTGAAGGAGATCGAGAAGCTCGAGGCGAGCATGGTGGTGCGCCGGTCGAGCGTGGTGCGCCCCTACGTGAAGTTCGAGATGGCGCGCCCCTCGGGCCGCGACGTGCTGCGGGTGACGGGGCTGAGCAAGTCCTTCGGCGAGAAGAAGGTGCTGCAGGGGTTGAACATCAACCTCATGCGCGGCGACCGCCTCGCGGTCATCGGGCCCAGCGGCATCGGCAAGTCGACGCTGCTCAAGGCCCTCGTGGGGGAGCACACGCCCGACGCGGGTGAGGTCGTCTGGGGCCACGAGACCTCGGTGGGCTACTTCGCGCAGGACCACCACGAGGCCCTCGAGGCCGGCTTCACGGCCTACGACTGGCTGCGTCGCTTCGACGAGACGGCGACCATCGAGCAGGTGCGCTCGGTGCTCGGCAAGCTGCTGTTCACGGGCGAGGCGGGGCTGAAGAAGACCGAGACGCTCTCGGGCGGCGAGGCCGCGCGGCTGGTGATCGCGCGGCTGATGCTGCAGAAGAACAACGTGATGCTCCTCGACGAGCCCACGAACCACCTCGACGTCGAGAGCATCGACGCGCTGCTGCAGGCCCTCGTGGACTACCCCGGCACGGTCATCGTCACGAGCCACGACCGGCACTTCGTGGGTCGCCTCAGCACCCGCGTGCTCGAGATGTCGCCGAAGGGCGCGCAGCTCTTCAACGGCACCTACGAGGAGTTCCTCGCGGCGCAGGGCGCCGACTACCTCCGTCGCTGAGGGGTCGGGGCGTCGACGCGGCCCCCCCCGACGGCCCATCACCGCCCACCGCTTCACACATCGGTCACGCTTGTCTCGCGTTCGGCGCGCGGGTACCTCACACGTCTCGCACGATGTCGTTCCTTCGCCACGCCGCCGTCACGCTGCCGCTGTGCGTGCTCCTCGGGTCGACCGCGGGCTTTGCACAGAACTCCACGACCGCAGCCACGACCGCAGCCACGACCGCAGCCGCGAGCGGCAGCGAGGCGCGGGTGCGGGCGGCGTTCGGGCACGGCGCCACGATCGGCACGGCCGATGGGGCGTTCGAGGTGAACATCCGCGCGCGGGCGCAGACACGCTTCACGCTCACCCACCTCGATGGCGCCTCGGGCGATCCCGCGACGGAGTTCTCGATCCGCCGCGCGCGCCTCGTGGTGCAGGGCCACGCGCTGCACCGCGACCTGCAGTACTACTTTCAGCTCGGGTTCTCGAACCGCGACACCGAGCCCGACCTGCGCCTGCCGCTGCGCGACGCGTCGGTGACGTGGTCCCGCTGGCGGGATGTGAACATCCGCGCGGGGCAGATGAAGGTGCCCTTCGACCGTCAGCGCGTGATCAGCTCGTCGGCGCTGCAGTTCTGCGACCGCTCCATCGTCACAGGGGAGCTCAACCTCGATCGCGACGTGGGCGTGCAGGTGTTCTCGCGCAACCTCTTCGGGTGGGGCCACCGCGTGGGCTATCAGCTCGGGGTCTTCGGCGGCGACGGACGCAACCGGCTCAGTTCGTCCGCCGGCCTGCTCTGGGTCGCGCGGCTGGAGTTCACCCCGATGGGGGCCTTCGATGACTACGTCGAGGCCGACCTCCAGCGGGCCCGCGCCGCGCGGCTCTCGGTGGGCGTCGGGGTCGCGTACAACCAGCAGTCCGTGCGGTCGCAGAGCACGCTCGGGAACACCTACTCCCTCGGCGGTTTCGACTACCTCCACGGCGAGGTGGACCTGTCGTTCAAGTGGCGCGGGCTGTCGATCCTGGCCCAGGGGATGCTCCGCCGCGCGGACACGGCGTCGCGCGAGCGCACCACCAGCGGCGCCACGACCCGGGAGTTCTCCCGGAGCTTCATCGGCTGGTTCGTGCAGGCGGGTTACCTGTTCAACACGCACCTGGAGCTCGTCGCGCGCTACGGCGACCTCGTGCCCACGGTGCTCGACGCGAACCAGCGCGACCCCACGCAGCTCCGTCGGCAGGAGCTCGGCGCCGGGGTGAACTGGTACTTCCTCGGCCACAGCCTGAAGCTCCAGACGGACTACTTCTACTACTTCGGCGAGGCGCTCTCCGACCGCGGAGAGCACCAGGCCCGCCTGCAGCTGCAGCTCTTCTTCTGATGGGGGCTGTGCCCCGCGCGCGACGTCATGAATCAGCGCGCGACGTTGAAGCGCGCGAGGAGGGCGCTCTGCCCCTGCGGCACAGAGGATCCCCACGGCGGGACGGCGGTGACGGGCACGGGGTTCCCGCGCGCCGCGCCGAGGGAGTCGGCGAGCTGCGCGCCCACCGCGAGAACGCCGCCCGACACGGGGATCACATCGTCCACGCGGGTGTTGTCGGCGCCTGTGCCGGTGGTGACGTCGAAGCGCCCGGTGAGCAGGGTGCTGTAGCGCGGGCGCGAGAGGTCGGGGGGGTAGACCCGCACATAGGCGTTCCAGGCCGAGGGGCCGTCACCCGGCAGGGTCATGCGCTGGTGCGCGTCGTTCGTGGTGAGGGTGCGACGACCCACGCACGCGACGTAGACGTTCCCCGCGGGGTCGACGTCGAGGGACGCGCAGCGCGTGGTGTTCACGTCGGGCCATCCCTGGTTGGGGTCGGGCCACGGGCGGAGGTTGGGGTCGGTGAGGGGCGCGCCGAGACGTGCGGTGCCCTCGGCGTACTGAGCCTCGTAGGTGCTGTGCAGCAGCGCGCCGTCGCGCCCGCGGAGGCGACCGATCCACGAGATGTGGATGTTCCCCGACGAGCCCGTGAAGCGGTTCTGAAAGCCCCGGGCGGCGGGGTTCGCGGCGATGGTGTTGCCCGCCCAGTAGTTCTGGGTGTTGTTCCCGTGGCAGCGTGCGAGGACCACGAGCTCGCCGCGCGCGGCGTCGAAGGCGAGGCCGTCGATGTACTGGTCCGGCGGGCTGTTCTCGGTCGTCTCGGTGTACAGACGGGACCACCACTTCAATCGTCCGTCGGCGTCCATGGCGACCACCGCGGGCTCGAAATCGGGCAGCCCGTTGGGCAGGCGCGACTGCGTGGCGTAGCCGAAGTACAGGTCCCCCGTGGCGCGGTCGACGACCACCCCGCCGAGCCGCTGCGTGGGTCGGTCGCTGGTGCGATACCCGGTGTACCCCGGCGCGCCCGCGCACGCGCCCGTGCTCTCCAGCGCGCACGGGCCGCTGAAGTAGACGTCGTCGGGCCAGGTCCCCTGACGGTTCGTCGCGCCGTTGCCGTCGGCGAGGCGCGCGGTGAACTCGGTCATCGTCGACGAGCGCAGCGAACCCCGGCGCCCGGCCTTGAGCGCGATCTCGCTCGACACCAACGGGGCGCTCCCGCGGTAGTCCGCGGCGAGGCCGTTGAACTCTCCGCCGCCCGCGGGCTGGTGCATGCGCCAGCGGGGCACCACGCGCGGGCGACCGTCGGCGTCGAGGGCGACGAGGCCCGCCCAGTTGTAGTCAAACTCCCGCCCGCGCCCGAGGATCACCCGCCCCATCCCGTCGACGTCCCACGGCTGCAGGCGCTGCATGTCTCCGCCCGCGTTCACCGCGTAGTGCCAGCGCGCGGCGCGCGGCGCGGCGTCGACGAAGTTCGCGTCGAGGCGCACGATCACGTACCCCGCCTCGGTGGTCGCCGAGAACAACACCGCGCCCGTGCGCGCGCCCGGCACCTCGGTGCTGCGAATGCGCGTCACCCACGAGGCCGCGCCCACGGGCAGGGTCACGGCCGCGCGGATCCGCCGGAGGTCGGCGTCGAGGTGCAGCACGAAGCCCGTCTGCGTGCTCGCGCCGCGCGGGAGGGCGGGGAGCGAGAGCTCGGTGCGGGGCACATCCGAGGGCAGCCACGCGAGGCTGTCGGCCGCGCCGCCCACGAGCACCGTCCCGTCGGAGAGCGCGTGCGCGCACGCGAAGAGCTCGGCCCCCGCGCCCCCCGCGTAGGTCACCACCGTCGGCTGGGGCGTGATCGGAACGTCTTGCAGCGCAGGGACATCGGTGACAGCTACGTCGTCGAACGCCGCCGGGACATCCACCGCCACGGCGGTGTCGATCACCGCGGGGAGGTCAGACACCGCCGGGGCGATGTCGGTCGTCGCCGCGGCATCGTTCGTGACGACCTCTGGCGCCGACGGCCCCGGCGCGTCGGGCGCGGACGCGTCGAGCACCGCGGTCGGTGTCGCCGGGGAGCACGCCGCGAGCAGCAACGCGAGCGGGAAGAAGCGGGCGCGCATCGGTGTGTCCAAGGGTGTCCCAGGAGACGTCGCACCGCGTTGCCGGGTCAAGAAGTCTCGGGGCAGAGGGCGGTGCATGGTGCTCGCCTCTCTAGTGTCGCGAGTCACAAGAAAGGGCCGGAATGCGAGCGGATCCGCGGCGCGCAGCGACGTTGCTCCTCCCTTGCGTGGCCCAGCCACGCGGCGGTCGTCACGCCTTGCTGCGCTT
>JBILLI010000459.1:0-6237 GCA_044376155.1 Polyangiales bacterium | reverse complement strand
CGCGTCGAGGTCCACCGGGGCCATCACGGCGCGCGGGTTCGGCGCCTCCACCGCGCGAACCGCCCACGCGCCCGAGCCGGCGTACATGCGCACCTCCACCGGGTGCTCGCCGCGCTGCTCGGCGCAGAAGCGCACCGCGGGGGTCGCGTCGAGGGCGACGTCCTGCGCGACCACCGCGCCGTCGGGGCCGTGCACCACGAGGTCGAGGTCGTCGACGCCGTCTCCCCCGACGCCCTGCACGAGGTAGCAGCGCCCCGCCTCGGCCGCGAAGGACCACCGCCCCACCTCCTGCCGTCGCAGCCGCCCGTTGCCCGGCGAGCCGACGCCCGCCCATGACTGCGCGAGGTACGGCGCCAGCAGCCGCTCGACGAGGACCTCGGGGGCCGGACGGTGGGGGTCTCCCCCGATCGCGCCGCGAGGCGTGCGCGGCCCGGTGACCAGCCCCGTCGGCACACCCCCGAGGGCGTCATCGAGCGGTGGCGCCACCAACGGCGGCGCGGTGACCACCAGCACGGCCACCTGTCCGCTGCCCGTGGCCGCGCGGGCGAAGACGTGCAGACGCTCGCCCGCGCGGCGGGGACAGACCCGCGCGTAGGGGTGCGCATCGGCCCGGTCATCGCGCGCGATCTCGGTGCCCTGGGCGTCGAGCACGAAGAGGTCGAGGTCGCTCACCCCCTCGGGGCTCACCCCCACGAAGGCGAGGCACTGCGGGCGATCGACCGCGAGGGAGAAGCCGCGGAGCGATGTCCGGGGGATGAACTCGCTCCAGCGCTCGGCCAGGGCCGTCGCCCCACGGGCGCGGAGCACATCCTCGACGCGCCGCACGCGGTCTTCGAGCGCGGGCGAGAGCGGCACGACGGCGCGCGTGTGCGCCCGCGGCGCGGCCGTGGTCACGAGGGAGATCGTCGGCCCCGGCGTCGCGCACGCGCCCAGCCCGAGGAGCACGGCGACGCGCGCGCAGGACGCGGTGGGAGTGCGCATGGAGCGCGAAGATACCCCGCCGCGGCGGATCCACGACGCGGATTCTTCGCCCCGTTGACACCGCGCCCACGCGGCCGCAACACACCTGGCGTGTTGTCCCTGGGTCGCGCTGCGATGTCCGAGATTTTCCGCCGAGGGAGGCTCGCGGGATGAGCGGGGTCGACGTGGTCGTCGTGGGCCTCGGTGGCCTCGGGTGCCCCGCTGCCTGGGCGTTGCGCCTCGGCGCCCGCTCGATGCGCCTCATTGACGAGGACCGGGTCGAGCGCTCGAACCTCCACCGGCAGATCTTGTTTCAAGAGGCAGACCTCGGGCGACACAAGGTCGACGCGGCGGCCGAGGCTCTGGCGCCCTTCACGCGCGTCGAGGTGGTGCGGGCGCACCTCGCGCCCGAGAACGCCGAGGCGCTGCTCCGCGGCGCGCGCGTGGTGGTCGAGGGCACCGACAACCTCCCGACGAAGTTCCTCACGAGCGACGTCGCGGGGGCGCTGGGCTCGCCCGTGGTGCACGGCGCCTGCGCGGGGTGGGTGGGCACCGTGCTGCCGGTGGTTCCAGGCGAGGGCGCGTGTTACCGCTGCCTCTTCGAAGAGCCCCCCGAGGACGAAGCCGGGAGCTGCGTCACTGCGGGCGTCTTCGGCCCCATCACCAGCCTCACGGGCGCGGTGATGGCCGCCGACGCGCTGCGCATCCTGCGCGGAGATCGCTCCCAGGCCGGCGCGATGGCGCGCTACGACGGCCGCACGCAGCGCTTTCGCAGCAGCCGCTTCCCGCGTCGCGCGGGCTGCCGCTGTGCGAAACAAACCTCTGTGCCGCAGGGAGATCCATCGCCGTGACCGCAGACTACGCGCGCTTCGGGCGACAGATCGCCTTGCCCGAGCTCGGCGCCGCGGGTCAGGCCGCGCTGGCCACACGAGGGGTGCGCGCCCCCGAGGCCGTGGAGGTGCTGGCTGCGCGGTTGTGGCAGGCCGCAGGCGGCGGCCAAGGCTTCGAGGCGGTCCCGACGTCGGTCGGCCTCGACCCTTTGCTCGCGCGCGAAGACCCCTCGGCGTGGGCCTGCGTCGAGCTCGGGGTCGCGGCGTGGAGCTGCGTCGAGGCCGCGCGGGAGAGCCTCGGGATGCCCCCGTCGACGCTCCCCGACGCGCTGCTGGCCCGCCTCACCCCGTCGCGCTGAGCCGCGGTCGGAGCGCCTCGCGGAGCACGGGGGCGGTGGCGGTCTCGCCGCGGGCGAGGTCCTCGGGTGTGCCCTCGGCGACCACCCGTCCGCCGTGCGCGCCGCCGCCCGGACCGAGCTCCAACACCCAGTCCGCCGCCGCGAGCACGCTCGGGTGGTGCTCGATGACCACGAGGGAATCGCCCCGGGCCACGAGCTGCTGCATGACCCGCACGAGCCGCGCCACGTCGCTCAGATGGAGCCCGGTCGTGGGCTCGTCGAGCACGTAGAGGGTCGACGCGCCGCCGGTCTGGAGCTCGGTCGCGAGCTTCACCCGCTGCGCCTCGCCGCCGCTGAGGGTGTGCGACCCCTGGCCCAGGGTGAGGTACCCGAGTCCGAGATCGTGCAAGAGCTCCAGTGCACGGGAGACCTTGGGGATCTGCCGAAAGACCTCGCGGGCCTCGTCGACGGTGAGCGCGAGCACCTCCCCGACGTCGTAGCCGTGGACCTTCACCTCCCGCGTCTCGCGCGAGAAGCGCGCGCCGCCGCAGGTGTCACAGGGCACCACCACGTCGGGCAGAAACGCCATCTCGACGTCCTTCACGCCGGCGCCGTCGCACGCCTCGCAGCGCCCGCCGCCCTTCTCGGGCGAGGTGTTGAACGAGAAGCGCCCGGTGCCCCACGCCTTGACCCGCGCGAGCTCGGTGCCCGCGAAGACCTTGCGCAGCTCGTCCCAGATGCCCACGTAGGTCGCCGGCACCGACCGCGGCGTGCGGCCGATGGGGGACTGGTCCACCGCGACCGCGCGCTTCAGCGCCTCCCAGCCCTCCAGGCGTTTGTGCGTGAGCGCGGGCTCGGTCTGCAGCTTGAGCTTCTCGCGCACCGCGCGCAGCAGGATCTTCTCCACCAGCGTGCTCTTGCCCGCGCCGGAGACCCCCGCGACGCACACGAAGCGCCCCAGCGGGATGCGCGCGGTGGAGCGCCGGAGGTTGTGCCCCTCGGCCTCGTGCACCGTGAGCCACTTCGCGTCAGCGCTGGAGCGCCGCACCGTCGAGACCTCCCCCGCGGCACGCATCGCGCGAGCCGTGGGCCCCTCCCCCGCGAGCACCTCCGCCGCGGGTCCCTGCGCGACGACACGACCGCCGCCGCGACCGCCGCCAGGGCCGAGGTCGATCACGTGGTCCGCCGCGCGAATGACCTCGGCGTCGTGCTCGACCACCACCACCGACGCGCCCCGCGCCACCAGCCTTCGCATCGCGTCGATGAGCCGCCCGGTGTCGCGCCCGTGCAGCCCGATGGTGGGCTCGTCGAGCACGTAGAGCACCCCCGTGAGCCCCGCGCCGATCTGCGCGGCGAGCCGCAGCCGCTGCATCTCCCCGCCCGACAGGGTATCGGCGCGCCGGTCGAGCGCGAGGTAGTCGAGCCCGAGCTCCAGCAGGGTCGTGAGCCGCGCCTCCAGCTGCGCGCGGGGCGCCGCCGCGATGAGCGACTCTCGCGCGGGCAGGGCCAGCGTTGACACCGCGTGCTGCAGCGCGCCCGGCGGCATCGCGATGGCCTCGTGGTAGCGCAAGGTCCCCAGGCGCACCGCGCGAGGCACCGGCGCGAGGCGGGTGCCGTGGCAGTCCTCGCAGGGGTCACCGTCGCCGTCGACCCCGCGGCCCTCGCAGGTGTCGCAGCGCCCCTGCGGGGTGTTGAAGCTGAAGTGCCGCGGGTCGAGCTCGGGCACCGCGCGACCGCACTTCGGACACGCCCGTCGCGTGCTCACCAGCCGCGGCTCCCCCACGCGCCCCGTGCGCTCGTCGCGCTCGAGGAGCGCGCTGCCCTCGGCGAGCCCCACGGCCCGGCGCACCAGCGAGAGCACCGCGTCGCGCTGCCCGTTGGGCGCCGCCCCGAGCCACAGGGAGACGTCGTGCGTCGCCGTCTTCTTCAGCGCGGGGACCTTGCGGGGGTCGTAGTCCTTCCCGTCGACGCGCACCGCCTCGATGCCGGCCTTGCGGGCGCGCTCGATGACCTCGCCGTGGAGCCCCTTGCGCGCGCGCACCACGGGCGCCCACACCGACACGTTGGCCTCCGCCGGCCACTCCGCCGCGAGCTCCTCGACGATGGACTCGGGCGTGCGCGCGCCGATGGGCAGGTCACATTTCGGGCAGTGCGGCGTGGCCACCCGCGCGAACAGCAGCCGGAGGTAGTGCGCCACCTCGGTCACCGTGGCCACCGTGCTCATCGCGCCAGCGCGGGCCGTGCGCTGCTCCAGCGAAATGGCCGGGGGGATGCCCGTGATCCCGTCGACGTCGGCGCGCCCCAGCGAGGGGAGGTACTGCCGCGCGTAGGGCGAGAGGGTCTCGAGAAAGCGCCGCTGCCCCTCGGCGTAGACCACGTCGAAGGCCAGGGAGCTCTTGCCCGATCCCGAGGGCCCCGTCATCGCCACGAGGCGCTCGCGCGGGATGCGCAGCGACGGCACGTCGAGGTTGTGCTCCCGGGCGCCGCGGATCTCGATGGCGTCGGTGAAGCCCTCGGTGTGAGAAGCGCGCGGCGCGGCGGTCACCCGCGCGGGCGCGTCGGTGCGCAGGGACTCGCGGAGAAAGGGCGCCATGCGCGAGCGCGTCGACGCCGCGACCTCTTCGGGCGTGCCCGCGGCCACCACCTCGCCGCCCTGCTCCGCGGCCTCGGGGCCGAGGTCGACGACGTAGTCCGCGCGGGCCGCGACCCAGGGGTCGTGCTCCACCACGACGACGGTGGCGCCCAGCGCCACGAGCTGATCGAGGGTCTCGAAGACCCGCGCGACATCGCGGCGGTGGAGCCCCGTGGTGGGCTCGTCGAGGATCACCAGGCTCCCGCGGCGCACCTCGCCCAACGCCTGCGCGAGCTTCAGCCGCTGCGCCTCCCCGCCGCTCAGCGCCGAGAGCGACTGCCCCATGCGCAGGTAACCCAGACCCAGCGCGCGCAGCGGCGCGACGGCCTCGACGATGGCGGGGTCGTCGGAGAAGCGCTCGGTCACCGCGTCGGCCGAGAGGTCGAGCACGTCGGCGACGCTCAGGCCGCGCACCCGCACCTCAAGCACCTCGTCGCGAAAGCGCCGACCCTTGCAGTCGGGGCACACGAAGCTCACGTCGGCGAGGAACTGCATCTCCACCGTCTCGCTGCCCGCCCCCTCACACGTGGCGCAGCGGCCGCCCTCGACGTTGAACGAGAACATCCGCGAGGTGTACCCGCGGGCCTTGCTCTCGGGCGCCGCCGCGAAGAGCGTGCGAATGCGCTCGTAGACCTTGAGGTAGGTCGCCGCGTTGCCGCGGGTGGTCCGCCCGAGCGGGCCCTGGTCGACGTAGGCCACGTCGCGCAGCGCCTCGGCGCCGAGCAGCGCGTCGTAGGGCAACGGCTCCTCGGCGCGCACCGGCAGCGCGCGCGCCGCGAGGGCGCGGGTCACCGCGGGGAACAGCGTCTCGCCCACGAGCGAGCTCTTGCCCGAGCCCGACACGCCCGTGATCACCGTGAGCGCGCCGAGGGGAATGTCGAGGTCCACCCCGCGGAGGTTGTGCCCACGCGCGCCGCGAAGGCTCAGCACCGCGCCCCGGGCCCTGCGCTCGGTGCGCGACGGGCCCCGCGCCCGCAGCGCCTCGGCGGTGTGCGTTGACGCGGTGAGCAGGGCCGAGGGCGGGCCGTCGAAGACGATGTGACCGCCACCCTCGCCCGCGTCGGGGCCGAGCTCCACCACACGGTCGGCCGCGGCGATGACGTCGAGGTCGTGCTCGATCACCAGGGTCACGTTGCCGAGCGCCGCGATGCGCCGGGAGATGTCGATGAGCCGAGACGCGTCGCGGGGGTGCAGCCCCGCGGTGGGCTCGTCGAGCACCATCAGCGTGCCGGTGAGCGACGTGCCCAGCGCGGCGGTGAGCGCCACGCGCTGCACCTCGCCCCCCGAGAGCGTGCGCGACGGACGGTCCAGCGAGAGGTACCCCACGCCCACCGCGTCGAGGTACCCGAGGCGCGCGCGCACCTCGGCCACGATGCGGTCGGTGGGCTCATCGAGGCTGGCCACGGTCTCCAGCCGCGCGGCGAGCTCGCGCACGGGCAGGGCGTTCGCGTCGATCAGCGAGAGCCCCGCCACGCGG
>JBILLI010000472.1:0-6096 GCA_044376155.1 Polyangiales bacterium | reverse complement strand
CCCCTGCAGCGCGTCGATCTCATCGAGAAAGAGGACCAGCGGGCGCGGACAGGTGCGGGCCCAGGCCGCGAGCGCCGATCCGATGCGTGCGCCCGGCGCCGCGTCGGGCCACGCCGGTGGTTGAAGTTCCGCAGGGAGACGTGTCTCTGCCGTGAGCTGCCACGACGCGAGGATCGCGTCCTCGGCCGCACCGATGTCGTCGGGACACGCCGCGCCGTCTTCCATCGAGACGAGAACCGCGGCGTAGCGGCCCTCGCGCACAAGTTCCTGCGCGAGCGCATGGAGCGCCGTGGTCTTGCCCACCTGCCGCGGCGCGTGGACGACGAAGTACGCGAGCTCGTCGATGAGCGCGCGCACGCCCGGCAGCCGTCGCTCGGGCACGCAGGGTCCGGCCGTGTTGAAGTGGCGCGACATCGCGCGGAACATACCCCAGCACCGGCTGGGGAGAGGGGCGCGGTGGAGGCACGCGCATCCCGCGCGGAGAGCTATCGCCCCGACAGGAACCCGATGCGCTGAAACAGTGGCTCCGGCGTCGCGCGCACGATGGCCATCACCGCGCGCCACACGCGCGGGGCGTAGGCCTCGGCCTCGCCGCGGTCCATCGCGCGCACGATGTCGCGGGCCACGCCGGGCGCGGTGCCGAAGAGCGGGTGCTTCGCGTGCCCCACGGTCATCGGCGTGTCGACCGGGCCGAGCTTCAGCGTGGTGACCCTCACCCCCGCGCCGTAGAGCCGCGTGCGCAGCCCCTGGAGGTACACGTTGAGCGCGCCCTTCGCCGCCGCGTAGGTGTAGTTCCGCGGTCGGCCGCGCTCCGCCGCGACGGAGGTGATCACCCCGAGACGTCCGCCCCGCGCGGCCTCCATCGCGTTCGCCAGCGGGATCAACAACGCGATGACCGACAAGAGATTCGCCTGCATCACCGCCTCGGCCGCGGCGGGGTCGCGCTCGGTGGCGAGCTGATCCCCGAGGTCGCCGTGGGCGATGAGCGCCCGGTCGAACCCGCCGAGCGTCGCAAGCGCCTCGCGCACAACGTCTTCGGATGCGCCGGGGAGGGTGAAGTCCGCCGTCGCCGAGGTCACCGCGGCGCCATCACACCGCGCGACCACCGCGGTGAGCTTCGCGGGGTTGCGCCCCACGAGGTGCAGCCGGTCGCCGCGACGCGCGTGCAGCACCGCGACCTCCGCGGCGATGGCCGACGTCGCGCCCAGGATCAACACTCGCTCCATGCGGGCGGACCGTAGCGCGTTCGGGGCGCGCCCGTCCGCGTCGGCGGGTCAGAACGTGACCGCCACGGGCATCGCGCTCTGCGTCACCCCGAGCGCGCCCGGGGTGTTCCCCCAACAGCGCAGCACGTCGTCCTCGCCCAGCGCACAACCCCTTGTGCCCCAGAGGCCCAGCGCGCGCGCACGGTCGAGCGCGGGCACCCGGCGGAGCGACTGCACCGGACCAGACTCCCCGGGGACCCCGC
The DNA here is from genome assembly GCA_044376155.1 of Polyangiales bacterium. GTDB lineage: Bacteria > Myxococcota_A > Polyangia > Polyangiales > JAWKRB01. The sequence continues at coordinate 4,628 of JBILLI010000472.1, read as the reverse complement.
TGCCCGTGCACCACATCTCCCCGCCCGCGCGACGGACGCACGTCGTCTCGGGCCCGAGGTGGATCGCCTCGGCGTCGGTCACGGCGCTGCTCCCGACGATCATCGCCATGGGACCCGAGGCGCTGAAGGGCCTGCCGCGTCCGAGCTGGCCCGAGGCGCCCGAGCCCCAGCAGAGCACGGTGCGGTCGCTGCGCAGCGCGCACGCGTGGCTCCCGCCCACCGCGAGGGACTGCGCCTGCGCCACCAGCGGGAGGAACACCGGCGTCGCCGAAGCGCCCGCCCCTGCCATCCCGTTGCCGAGCTCGCCGACGTTGTTTCGGCCCCAGCACGCGACGCGCCCGTCGGCGTACCGCGCGCAGGCGTGCACCTGCCCGCCGTGGACCTCCACCGCGCCCGGGGCGATGACCTCCACGGGCGCCGACGGGGGCGGGAACGTACCCGCCAGCATCGCCACCACGCCGTTGCCGAAGGTGCCGTGGACGTTCCACCCGAAGGCCCACCACGCGCCCGGGGACGCGAGCACGAAGCCGCCCGCCGTGAAGCTCAGCGACAGCGCGCCGTCGGGCAGCGTGGGGCTGGGGGCGGGGCGCTGCGGGGTGTCGAGGGGCGCGCCGCCGCGACCGAGCTGCCCCCAGTCGTCGTTGCCCCAGCACCAGATGGGCGTCGGCTCGCCCATGCGTCGCGCGCACGCGAAGGTGCTCCCCACGGCGAGCTGGGTGACGCGCGAGAGCCCGGGCACGAGGCCCGGCACGGGGCACACCTCGGTGCTCCCCGTGCCGCGCGCAGGACCGGCGCCCCAGCAGCGCACGGTGCCGTCGGAGATCCGCGCGCAGGTGGTCGCGCGCACCGAGACGTCGACCACGCGGCACCCGGGGTCCACGCCCGGGATGCACCCCCCGGCGCGCTGCGCACACGCCGGCCACGCGCCCGCGTCGAGGGTGCTCGCGTCGGTGCTGCCCGCGTCGGTGCTGCCCGCGTCGGCGCTGCCCGCGTCGGCGCTGCCTGCGTCGCGTACGTCCTCCGCGGGGAGGGGGGAGCGGTCGCTGCGGGCGTTGAGGTCCACGTCGGCGAGCACGCCGCCATCGAGGAAGGGGTGCGACGAGCACACGCCCGACGCGAGGCAGGTGAGCCCCGGGGCGATCACCGCGCAGTCGTAGTTCGTGAGGCACTGCGCGCGGCAGATCCCATCTCCGCCGCAGACGCGTCCGCCGCGGCAATGGCTGTCCCAGAGGCACGCGTTGGCGGTGTCGTCGGGCGCGTAGCACGCGAAGGTCTCGGGCTGCCCCGCGGAGAGGCAGCGCCACCCGTTGGCGCAGTCGCGGTCGGTGCGGCACCGCGCGCGACAGCGGGCCGCGGCGCACACGAGGGGCGCGGCGCACTCGTCGTTGAAGCGGCACGCGCCGAGGAGCGGGCGCTCGTCCCGGGCGGTGGTCAGGCACCCGACGAGGAGGGGCAGCAGGCAGAGCCGCGGGAGGGCGCGCATCATCGGTGCGAGGGTACTGCACCGACCACGCCAGCGAGCTTCGCCGGCGCGTCGTCGCGCGGGCTGTGCGACGCGGCCGACAGCGACCGGTCGCGGGTGTCAGGCCGAGCGGACAGCGCCGCGGCCGACGCGCGCGCCAGGGGGTGTGGTACGCCACGGGGCATGGAGATCCACACCGAGGCGCGCGTCGACGTGGCCCGCCCGCGCGGCGCGGTGTTCGCGCTGGCCACCGAGGTCGCGAACCTCCCGCGCTTCTTTCGCGGCAAGGGCCCCGTGCCCGCCATCGAGCGCGCGGAGATGCTCGACGGCGCGACGCTCGCGGCGGGCGCGGTGCGGCGCATTCACAACAGCGACGGCAGCGCGGTGGACGAGGAGATCCGCGCGTTCGAGCCCGACCGTCGGCACACCTACCGACTCGTGCGTGGCATTCGCTTCCCCTTCTCGGCCCTCGTGCGCTGGGGCGAAGGCGACTGGACCTTCGACGACCTCCCCGCGGGCACGCGGGTGGTGTGGCGCTACCGCTTCGCGCTCACCACGCCGCTGGTGTACCCGCTGGCCGCGGCCGTGATCCACGGGTTCTTTCAGCGCGCGATGCAAGACGCCCTGACGCGCCTGCGCGACGCCGCGGGCTGAGCCGCGCCCTCGGGGATCCGCCGTGACCCGAAGAATTCGCCCGGGGCGTGAGAACCCCGCGGGGCTTTGGGCGTCACAGCGGAGACATGAGCTACCGCGACGACCTCGAGGCGATCCAGGCGCAGGTGCAGCAGTTGGAGGGTGAGCTGCAGGAGGTGCGGCGCGAGCGCGCGCGGCTGGCGCAGGTCGCGCTGGAGGAGCCCCGCCTCGTGACGGAGCTCGACCGCTTGCGCCGCACGCTCCACGCCCGCGCGCCGCGGCACCTCCCGCTGCTCGACGACGTGCGCGTGGCCTCGCCCTGCCACGAGCGCTGGGACGCCATGACCGGCGACGACCAGACCCGCCACTGCGCCCGCTGCGACAAGAACGTCTACAACCTCTCGGCGATGACCCGCGAGGCCGCCGAGGCCCTGCTGCGGCAGCGCGAGGGCAAGCTCTGCGTGCGCTACTTTCGCCGCGTCGACGGGACGATCCTGACGGCCGACTGCCCCGTCGGGGTGCGCCGCAAGCGGGTTCAGCTCGTGGCCGCCGCGGGCGCCATGACCGCGCTGGCCGCAGGGGCCGTCGCGATGTTCTCGCGCATGGGCGCGCCGATGCCGCCGCCCGCGTCGCTGCGGCAGGGGGCCGTGGCGCCGTCGCCGATCGTGCACGCGCTGCCGCAGGTCATCGACGGTTGGGGAGAGGTGTCGGAGATCATGGGTGACGTCGCGTTCGAGCCCGCCCCCGCGCCGCGGGTCGCCCCCGCGACGCGAGCGCGCATGGGTCGGCCGGCGCTGCGACGCTGAGCGCCACGGGGCGGCGGGCGGGTGTTGGCCCTCGCGCGCCTCGCAGATAGCATCGCCCGATGCCCCGGAGCCCCGACGAGAAGGCCGCGTTGGCGCGCAAGTACGGTCGTCGTCGACGCGTCCTGCGCGCCGCGGAGAGCGCCCACGCGCTGGACGCCATCGCGCGCGAGATGCTGACGCAGCTCCGCGGGATGGGCGTCGGCGGGGCGCAGCTCGCCGCGCTGGAGCAGGGGCTGCGTTTCACCGACGTGAAGCGCCGCAACGCCGCGGTGTGGGCCCTCGTCGCCGCCCTCGAAGCGGCCGAGCGCTGAGCGCACCCGCGCGCCCGTCAGCCCTTGACCCCGCCCGCGGTGAGCCCGCCCACGAGGTGCTTCTGCACCGCGTAGAAGATCGCCATGACGGGCACCGACACGATGATCGCGCCCGCGGCGAAGCGTCCCCACGCGGCGTCGTACTCGCCGACGTAGCGCTGCAGCGCCACGGGCAGGGTGAATGCGGTGTCGTGCGAGAGCAGCGTGGCCGCGAGGATGAACTCGTTCCACGCGGCCATGAACGCGAAGAGGCACGTCACCGCGATGGCCGGGCGCGCCGCGGGGAGCACCACCTTCACGAAGGCCTGCCAGCGCGTCGCGCCGTCGACCATCGCGGCCTCCTCCAGGTCCCGCGGGATCGCCTCGAAGGCCCCGCGGAGCTGAAAGAGCGCGAAGGGCAGGGAGGTGGTCGCGTAGACCAGCACCAGCCCCGCCTGCGTGTCGAGCAGGTGCAGCCGGTCGAGGATCACGTACAGCGGCACCGCCGTCGCCACGCCCGGGAACATCTGCGTCGCGAGCAGCACCCGAATGCCCGACTCCTTGCCCACGAACGCGAAGCGCGCGAGCGCGTAGGCCGCGGGCGTGGCCAGCGCGACGCTCACGGCCGCGGTGCTCACGCTCACCACGATGGAGTTCAAGAGCTGCCGCCCGAAGACCCACTGCCCCGCGCGGTTGGTCGCACCGAGCACCTCTCGAAAGTTCACCAGCGACGCCGCCTCGGGCAGCGGGATCGCCCGGAACGACGGCGTGCCCGACGGCGACAGCGCCAGCGACACCACCCAGAGCACGGGGTACAGCGCGAAGCACACCGCGAGCAGCAGGGCCGCGTGCACCAGGGCGCTCACCCACCACGGCGTGCGGCTCATCGCGTGCCCTCCCGGCGGCGCGTGGCGAAGGCGAGCAGCAGAAAGATCAGCACCGAGTACGCCGCGGCGTAGCCGTACTGCGCCTGCCGCGTGAAGGCCCAGCGGTACGCCTCGCTCACGAGGATCTCCGTCTCCCCGTCGGGCTCCCCCCCCGACACCAGGAAGACCACGTTGAACTGGTTGAAGGTCCAGATGGTGCCGAGCGCCACCGAGGGGCCCAGCGAGGGGCGCAGCATCGGGACGGTGATCTTCCAGAACTGCTGCCACGGCGTCGCGCCGTCGACCGCGGCGGCCTCGTAGAGGTCCTTGGGAATGCCCGCGAGCGCGCCGATGGTCACCACCATCATGAAGGGAAAACCCAGCCACGCGTTCGTCGCCACGTTCGCCGCGAAGGCCGTGGAGAAGCGCGCGAACCACGACACGGGCTCACCGCCCAGCGCCACCAGCAGCGCGTTGGCCGCGCCGAACTGCCGGTGGAACATCCCCTTCCACGCCAGCGCGGTCACGTACGACGGCACCGCCCACGGCAGGATCAGCAGCACCCGATACG
>JBILLI010001031.1:0-6244 GCA_044376155.1 Polyangiales bacterium | reverse complement strand
CAGACTGTTGCTCGCAGCGCGAGGGCCCGGGGTGGAGGGCCAGGTCCAGTCGGTTGGGGAGTGTTGCGCTGGGACGGCCAGGCAGGCGTCGTTGGACGGAAACGACCATCAACAACCGTCCGTTGGAGAGAACGGCTCATGGCCGGCCGACGGTGTTGAGCAGGGCGATTGCGGCATGCGCCTTGCGTAGGTTGTCCAGATTTTCTTGCGCGGCGAGTCGTGCTAGGTGGTGACTGACATGGGTGCTGCGGTGTGGGGGGACGCGGTTTCACTGAGCGAGACGTGGCGGGCGTACATGGAACGCTGCAACCTCACGACGCGAGAGACCCTGCGTGGCGTGCCGCGTGAGCTCGGACTGATCGCGGGGGCTGAAGACGACATCTGGGATCGGTTCATTCGACTGCCGCCGAATCGTGCGCTCCCGGCGTTCGCGTTGCCCGATGCCCTTCGCGCGAGGCTCTCTTCGTCGGACGTCGATGGCTTCGTTCGGGCACACCAGCACGCGGCGTTCTTTGGCATCATCGCCGACCGCCTCGCGGACCGTCAGGTCGCACCGACGCCGACCCTGGTGGAAGCGCGTCGTTGGATCCTCCGGAGTTGGGAGCACATGTTGGCCGAGGCGCTCAGAGACCCGAGCGCGACGCGGTCCCTTCTCGCGGCGGACCTGTCTGCGTGGAGGCAGGGTCTCGGGCTGGAGCGGGCGGCGTTCGCGGCGAGGTCTCTTTCGCCCTCGGCGTACTTTCACATGGTGCGTTTGCGGTTGCGGTGGGTCTCTACGACCGCTCGCGGGATGCTGCTCTCCCTGGGAGAGCACACCGCGGCGGAGGCGCTCGTGCGCGCGGCAGACCGGTTCCTCTTTGCGTGCCAATGCCGCGACGATGCGCTCGACGCTGACGAGGACCGCCGAAACCGGGGGGCGAGTGTGGCAGACATCTTGAGGCTCACGCCGGGGGCGCTGGTGCGCGTCGCGGTGACGGCCATCGCGAGGGCGGAGCAGATCGCCCGCGCTGGCGGTCTACGCCGGTTCGCCGACTGGCTCGGGGAGTTCAGGACCGTCGCGGACACATGGTGGCAGGGAGAACCTCCGTGGGTCCAGTCGATGGGCGCGATGGTGCTGCAGCAGGCCGCCGATCTATGAAGCGATCAAGACTTCGACGCCACGATGAGCCCGTAGGTCACGGACCCGTCATAGAATCCGCGGGAACATCCGAGCGCGGCGCGCGTGTGGCCGTCGTAGATCGGGTCGACACCACCCATGAACGCTCGTTGAAACTCCAGTTGCACCCGGCGGGCGTTCGCCATCTGGATCAGGGTGCTCGCAGAACGCAGCACCCTCTCGGTCTCGTCGGTCGCGCGGGTGATGTGGAGTCCGGTCGCCTCGACGGCTTGTTGGGCCTCCTCAAAGGTCATGAACGACGGCAGAACCCATCCCTCGCAGAGTTCGCGCACGTTCTCCGGATCACCCCGATGACCTCGAAAGAAGTCGAGGCATGCGTAGGTGCCGCCGGGCCGAAGAAGCGAGGCGAGGTGCGAGAGGACCGCGCCGGGCGCGCTCGCGTGACAGAGGCTTTCAAGGTTCCACACCGCATCAAGACTGATGGGCAACAGCGAGGTCTGCGCGTAATCCATCACCTCGAAGCGGGTGCGATCGCCGACGCCGCGGGCGTCTGCGAAGCGGCGCGCGTGGGCGATCTGGTTCTCCGCGAGGTTGATCCCCAACACCTGGGCGCCGATGTGCTCTGCGACCCAGATCGCGGTGCCACCCACGCCGCATCCGGCGTCGAGACACCGCATTTCGGCCGTCAGACCCAGGGCCGACGCCAGGAAGCGATTGGTGTTGGCGAGGCTCTCCTCGTGGGTGGTGACGCCCTCTCCGTCAATGCCGAAGTGTACGCCCAGCGACTCGGGCGACCAGCTCTTGAGGTAGCTCGCGTCGGTGGTTGTGAGGTAGTAGTCGCGAATCCGTTCGCGCAGCTCGTCGGGCGTCTTGGACATGAGCATTCTCGTTGCATGGTTCAATCGGTGTTGCAAGTCCACCGCCGCGGAGTCGTGTGCGCAGAGAAGGAGGTCGTGACGTGAGCGTCCGGTTCTCGATCGGATGGTGCGAGAACGGGGGGGCGCTGGTGCCGAACATCCGCGAGACGGCGATGTCCTTCGGCGCTGCGATGGAGGGCGTCTGCGTGTACGCCTTGTCGGACACCACGACGCCGCCGATCGCTCTCGAGCACTTCGCCACGACCGATGGGTCCGCACAGCAGGCCGACATCGCCTATCTGGTCGGCCATGGCAACGGCGCGGGCACGGGCTTCCTGCTGCCGAACGGGAACGCCATTCGATATGACAGCGTGAAGTTCGGCGGCGAACTCAAGTGGGTCGTGCTCGACTGCTGCGCGGCGTTCGTCAGAGAGCCGATGTATCATGACCCTTCCTATTGGCGGAAGGTGTTCAATGGGTTGCACCAACTTCTTGGGCACGAACACTCTGTCAAGGCCAACCCCAAACGGGCCGAACGCTTCGCGCGCTACCTGCGGGATGGGCTGACGATCCAGGAGGCATGGAGGCGCGCGGTCGAGGACAGCGACTACACGGCCAACTGGGCGATCATGCACATTGATGACCCTGCCGTGGTGGCGGAGGGCTTGCACTCCCCTGAGCCTCCCCAGAGCGCGGGTCAGGGGATCGTGCTGTTGCTCAAGAACGTCGCGGTTGACCCGCCCGGGGAGTGGTATTGGTGATGGGAGACGTGAGGTTTCTCCGGGCAGGACCGCCGAAGAGCGAAGTGGCGATGATCCAGCGAGCTGGCCACTGGGGGTTCAGGCGTGACGACCTTCAGAAGAGCACTCTCCCCGCGATCATGCGCTTTCAGCGAGGGGGGCGTCGACTCGAGATGTATCGAGCCAGTGACAGCGTTCGCATGACCTTCGTCGATCCGAACGATCGGCCTGCCGCCGTTGGGGGCAACGCGTTCGATGAGCTGCGGGCGCTGACGCACGGTATGAACGAGACGCTCCTCGGGTTGAACGCGACGGTACAGCCCGCGCACTTTGCGGCCCCGGCGACGCGACAAACGGTCGGCGTGCCGCCGGACGAGGTTGTCATCGTCCGGCGTCGGATCGTTGAGACGCGATTCAAGTTCGGCGAGTTTCCCGGCTGGGGAGCCCGCCTTACGGTTGACTTTGATGACGTTGAGCGCATCCAGCGGGTCACCCTCATCTGGCGCGATCAACGGGTGTCACCCGCGTCGGCCAGCGCTCCGCTGCTCGACCGCCAGGCAGCGCAGCACGCCTACGTCAAAGACTTTTCGGGGGAATACGGGATCACAAGCGACGCTGACGTCTCGGTAGACGGTCCCGGCTATCTCTTTGCGGCACCCGACGAGGTTCAGGCGTGGATTCTCCCGGCGTACCGCGCACGGTTCCCGCTTCAGCCAGGTGTCCCGATCAAGTACTATCCGGCTTGCTCGCTCGATGACATGTCGGCGCAGTTCTCGGCGTCGTGGTATTGAATCGCGGATAGGTTCACACTTCGGGTTCGCAGAGGAGGATTCATGAGTGGTGCAGATCGCAAGGAGCTCATTCAAGCAACCGCGGGGCTGTTGAGCTCCATCGAGGGCGTGGTTCGCGCCTCGTCAGAGCTGGTGAAGAGCGCGGCGAACGTGGTGGAGGAACCGACGGGGGGCGCGGGAGCCACAGCGGTCAAGCCCGCGATCCAACCGGTGTCGGCAGACCTCACACGGATCGACTCTCCCGCGTGGCTCAACTATCACCATCCCGGAGGAGACGAAGAGGTCAAGCGTATCGGTGACGCCTATCACGACACGCACTTCGCAGGGCGGACTGATGACAGAGGTCGGCAGTACGAAGACCCCTCCGTGGGTGCGACCTGGAAGGACTTTGCGCGCATCTACGCCCGCCTCTTCGACCGCGCGGAGGTGTTTGACAAAGGTAGCGGTGATGTCAAGAACGGTCCGTTCGCTGGGGTGCAGATGCTCCAGAAGCAAGTGGCGCTCTATGATGTGAACGATCCTGACAAGCTGATCGGGCGCATGCAGTTCCCGTGGCCGGCGGATGGATCTGCCGCACCGTCGCCGGAGACACGGGTCGGTGACGCGATCAGCCTGTTCCTCGCGCGATACAACCTCAACGCAGACGGTACGCTCCCGGACCGCATGAGAGATTTTCCTCAACACCCGCAGAATCCCAATCCGCACCCGACGCTGCGTCTCACGCACGGCCAGCTGGTTCAACTGCGCCATGTGTTCACGACTCAAGAGGACCTCCGTCTGCTCTCGCCCTACAGCGCACTCGATCTGATCTGGTAGCCGCCCCGCGTGTCGCCCCAGGGCTCTTCGACCCCTCGATCGTCGGCCGCGAACGTCTGGCCGCTCTGGCTGATGCTCGTGTTCACTGTGTGGCTCGGGGCGGCGTCTACCCTGGCGGCGACTCGCGCCAGGGGTGTCGTCTTCCCCGGCCTCATGCTGGATCCGTTCGGGTCCTTCTCTGCGCTCCACCTCCCCTCCTGGTCTCGCGAGGTCGCGCCTCTGCGCTTTCCCGATCGGCTCGTGGCGGTCAACGGGGCACCGCTCTCGCATGTCGCCGCGGAGAAGTACCATTCGCGTGAGATCCAGCGCACCTTCGAGTCGCTGCGGTCATCGGGCATCCGATCTGTGGCGCTCTCGTTCGCGCGTGGTCGTCAGGTGATCAACGTGCGTCGCGATCTGCGCGTGGTGGGAACGAGCGAGATCTCCTGGTTCTGGGGGCTCTACCTCGTGGTGGGCCTGCTCGTCGTCTGGTCGGGCATGGTCGCGCTGGTGAGTTCGACGCACCGACCGGCGGCGCGAGCGTATGCGCTGTGGGCGCTCTCGGTATTCGTGTTCCTCGCGACGTTCTTCGACTATCACACCACACGCGCCCTGGTTCCCTGGTTCTCTCTCGCGACGGTGGGTGTCGGGTCGGGCTTCATCGCGTTGGCGCTGACCTTTCCGATGCCGCCACCAGGGGCTCGCCTGCGAGCTGCGAGCGTGGCGCTGCTCTCTCTCTCGCTGCTCTTGGCGGCTGGGCTCCTGGGGGCGCCAGCGCTCGGCGTGGATGGTACGGCGCTGAGAATCGCGGCAAGCTTCTACGCCCCGTTGGCCGCCCTGACCCTCCTCATCGCGACCGGGGTACGCTACCGGCGGGGAGCCCCTGCCGGGCGTGTTCAGCTCCGACCCGTGCTGATCGGGATGCTCGGGGTGCCGCTGTTCGTTTGTTTTGGGAGCATCACAGCGGTGATGACCGGCGTCACGTGGGTTCACACGTTGCTCCCCATGGTCGTGCCGCTCGTGCCGCTCTCCATCGGGTTCGCCCTGGTTCGGCACAACATCCTGGGCGCGACCGAGGTGCTCACCCGGCGACTCCTCGTCGTGCCGACGGTGGCGGTCGCCGCGTTGCTCGCGATGCTGTCGTGGCTCGGTCTTCGCAGTGTCATGTCCGGCACGGCCATGGACCTCACGCTGCCCACATTCCTCAGCGGCGGATTCTTCGTGGCGCTGGTCGTTCTCGGCCATCGCGCCCTGGGGCGTTGGTTGTTCCCGGCCAGCGCGCACTTCCGTCCGACGGTGCAGCAGATCGCCGATCGCCTCGCGACGCTGGAGCACCACGACTCTCTCCCCGAGACCCTGGCCGACGCCATTCGCCTCTGGCTCCCGACCGACTCGGTGCGTCTGCTGACGCCCGACGCGGCCTCTCGGGTCGAGCACCTCCCTGACGACGCGCTCGTGCACCTCCGCCGCGGCGCCCACGTCTGGACTGACGAGGACCCGTGGCGGCGCCACCTCCTTCTGCCCATGCGCTCCCTCGGTGAACTGCGCGGGGTGCTGGTGCTCGCGCCGAAGCACCAGGGTGCGCTGTACACCTCCGAAGACCTCGCGCTGCTGGAGACCATCGCCTCGCTCGGCGCGGTGGCCCTGCACAACGCCGCGATCCTCGAGGAGCTTGAGTCCCTGCGGCGCATCGAGGTCGAGGTCGTGCGCGAAGACAAGCGCGCCACCCTCGGGCTCCTCGGGGCCGAGCTCGCCCATGAGATCTCCCATCCGTTGCAGCTCTTTCGAGGCATGCTCCGACGGGCGGGGCGAGGGCCGCTCTCCGAGACCGACCTGGAGGTGGGGGGCGATGAGATCGAGCGCCTCGAGCGCCTGCTGGGCAACATGCGGCGATTGGAGGCGCCCGCGCCGCGGCAGGAGCCCGTGCGGGTTCGGGAGCCGGTG
>JBILLI010000458.1:0-6246 GCA_044376155.1 Polyangiales bacterium | reverse complement strand
CCATCCCCCTGGGTCGCCTGGATCGCGGGGTATCACGGGCTCATGCGCGTGACCCTGGCCCTCAAGCGCGCCGTGCCCGCGCGCCGCGAGATCGAGGACGCGCGGGTGACGGCCCTGGCCAACGACGCCTCGGCACAGTGGGGCACGAGGCTCGACGAGGCGTTCGTGCGCGCGGTGCAGCGCCCGCCCCGGGGGAGGCTGGGACCGCTGGTGTTCGAGGTCCTGGGCGCCCGCTTCGGCGAGCCCCCGGCGGTGATCTGGCAGGCGCTGTTCCCCACGGCCCGGGCGGATCGCTTTGAACCCCTCGGGGGGCGTTGACCCGGTCCTCCGCAGCGTCCATCACTCCGTCGACATCGCACCCATGAACACGCCCTCTCCCCCGACGCCCGACGCGCTCCGCCACGCGCTGCGAACCGGGGTCGCACCCTTCCCCGCCGCCGCCGCGCTCACCCGCGCGGGTGACTTCTCCGCCGCCCGCTGCCTCGCCACGGCCCTCGCCTTCGCGCAGCCCGCCGAGGTGCTGGCGCTCGCCGAGGTCTCCGACCCGGTGGTGAGCGACGCCCTCGCCGCGGCGACCCTCGCGGGCTCCCTCGCCGCACCGCTCCGCGAGGCCGCGACCACCGCGCTGGAGCGCGGCGCGGTCACGGGGGCGTCCCTCGCCGCGTTGGCCGAAGTCGCCGAGGGGCCCCGTCGCCCTCCGTGGGCGCAGGCGGTCCGTGCGTTGGAGCTTTGCCTCGCGCGCAGCGACGGCCCGCAGCGCGCGGAAATGGATCGACTGCGCCACGCCGCGCGGCAGCTTCGGGTGGGGGAGGGCGGCCCCTCGCGGCGCATCGGGTACCAGCGCGACATCGCCCGCGGGGCGGTGCACCCGATGCTCGCCGCGCTCGTCGACGCGGAGTTCCTCGTCGGGGTCGTCGCGCCCATCGACGATGAGGTCGCGCCCGCGCTCGTTCCGCACGCGCTGCTGCTCACTCGCACCGCGCAAGAACCCTTGCGGGGCAAGGCGATGGCGCTGATCCAGCGGCGGTGGGGGTCGGTCGCCGCGCTGCCCCTGAGCTGCGCCGCGCGCGCGCTCACGCGACCCAAGGATGACGTCTTGCGGGCCGCGATCCTGGCCTCGCTCGGGGCCCTCGGCGCGGTCGACGCGCTCACCCGCTGCGTGGGCGCGCTCGCGGGGAGCGGTCGGGCCGCGGCCCTCACGGAGCTCTCGCGGCAGCTCCCGCGCGCGCTGACCGAGGTGCCCGCCGAAGACCTCCGCGCGGCCCTCGGCGCGGCGGCCCTGGACCCCGACGCCTCCGTGTCGGCCCAGGCCGTCGCGTTGACCGCGCGTCTTCCCGCGTGATAGCGCCGATGGACATGGGAGCGTCGCACCGCGTCCACGCGCGCACCGACATCGGTCGCGTGCGAGAGCACAACGAAGACAGCTTCGCCGTCGACGCCGCCGCGGGGCTCTACGTCGTGGCCGACGGCATGGGCGGTCACGCCGCGGGGGAGGTCGCCTCGGCGCTGGCCATCGAGGTGCTCACCGCCGCCGTCGCCGACGCGCGGGACCGCATCGCGCGCTTTCTCGAGCGCGCCACCGCCGCGGGCGCCGAGGCCGTGAGAGAGGCCCTGTGCGACGCGGTGAACCGCGCCAACGACGCGGTGTACGCCGCCGCGCAGCGCGACCCCGAGACGCGCGGCATGGGCACCACGCTCACCGCCCTGCTGCTGCTCGGCCGCCGCGCGTTCATCGCGCACGTGGGCGACTCGCGGCTCTACCTCCTGCGCAACGGCGAGCTGCGGCAGCTCACCGAGGACCACACCGTGCTCGGCGAGCTCCGCCGCCGCGGACGTCTGCGCCCCGAGTCCCTCGCGTCGGTGCCCAACCGCAACGCGGTGACCCGCGCGGTGGGGGTCTTCGAGACCGTCGACGTCGACAGCGCGCAGTTCCTCGCCGCGCCGGGCGACCGCTTCGTGCTGTGCTCCGACGGGCTGCACCGCTACCTCCGCGGCGACGCCGACCTCGCGTCGATGCTCCACGACCCCGCCGAAGAGGCGTGCTCGCAGCGGCTCCTCGACTTCGCGCTGGAGCGCGGCGGCGCCGACAACGTCACCGTGGTGGTGGTCACCCTCCCCGACGAGGACGTGCGCGCGCAGGTGGTGCAGGAGCTCGCGCGCTCCTACGAGACCCTCTCCGCGCTGCCCTTCTTTCGCCAGCTCTCGCCCCGCGAGCTGATGATGCTCCAGGCGATGTCGCGCGTGCGCGACTGCGGCCCCGGCGAGGAGGTCGTGCGCGAGGGCGACGCGGGCGACTCGATGTTCGTGCTGCTCCACGGCGCGTGCTCGGTGCGCAAGGGCGACGTCGAGATCGCGCGCCTCGGGCCGGGGGAGCACCTCGGCGAGATGGCCCTGGTCGAGCGCGGCCGCCGCACCGCCACCGTGGTCGTCGACGAAGAGGCGCGGCTCCTGGAGCTCGCCCGCGAGGACCTCTTTCGCCTCCTGCGCGAGCAGAAGGACACGGGCATCAAGCTCCTTTGGAACATCATCACCGCGCTCACCGCGCGGCTCCGCGAGACCTCGCGGGAGCTCGGCGAAGCGCGCGAAGCCCTTGTGGCAGAAGACCTTACGGCGCACCTCTTCGTCGAGGACTACCCCCTCGCCGAGGAGCTCGACGCCCGCCCCCGCGCCATGCCCCGAGAGTCCGCGCCGCCGCGTGGCGGTGATGCGGGGTAGCGTCGCCCTCGCGTGCGCGCTGCTCGCGTGTAGGCCTCGCGCGGGCAGCCGCGACGAGCGCTTCGACGCGGGGCCTCCCACGGTGGATGCGCCCGTCATCGACGCGGCGCCACCGACGCGCGAGGTCGTCCCCGCGCCGTGGAGCGTGCAGGCCACGGGCGGGGCCAGACTTCGGGTGAGCGCACTGTTCTGCACCCGCGGCACCGAGCCAGCCCCCATCGTGTCGTTCGGCGGAGGGTGGGGAATGGAGCTCGTGGGCGGGGGGAATCGTGCAGGGGCGCGCTGGACACGCCCCGCAGACCTCGGGGTCACCGCGCGCGGAGACGGGACGGTCATCAACTGTCCGTGGGAGCCGGGCGTAGCCGCGATCCTCGGTCGGGGGGCGCTCGACGTCGAGGTCCCTTTGGGCAGGGCATCGCCCGTGCGCGTCGATACACCCGCTGGGCGCCTGATCGTCACCCGCGGGCGCGGGGCCGTGAGCGTTCGCGCGACGGGCAGCGGTCGGCAGGCCGAGGTCGAGGTGACAACCTTCGGCGCGTCGGCGCGGTTCTGGCGCGTCCACCAGGGAGCGTGGCGCGCGGACGAGCTCGCGGCGAGGGGCACGGCGCGCTGGCGTCCCGCGGCGCCTTCGCTGGATGCCGTGCTCTCCGCCGCGCTCCGGGAGGCGCGTCGTGCGCTCGACGAGGCGCCGACCGACACGAGCCGCGCGACGGCATCGCTGTGGCTGGGCGCCGCCGCCGCGGTGATGACGGCGCGGGCTCCGGACCTTCCCCCTGCGACGTGTTTCGATCAGTGGGCTGCCCTGCAGGAGCAGACCAACCGCCTCGTCCCGCCGCTCGCGCGTTGACACCCCCGACCGCGCCCGCGTACCGTGCCCGCGGATCCGCGAAATGAGCCGTATTTCCCCGTGTCTCGCCGCGCTCCTGGGCGCCACGTTGTCCACCCCCGCGTGGGCCCAGTCCGACACGTCGGCGCCCGCGCGGGGCCCGCTGTTCATGCTCAACGAGACCGCCCGGGTGGTCGACGTGGTCGACGCCTTCGACCCCGGCGCGTCGTGGAGCTTTCGGCTCACCGCGGGGTACGCGTTCCAGAGCCGTCGGTCGACGATCCTGCGCGAGCGGCGGGTGAGCGACCCCGTGTCGGGCATGGGGCTGGTGCAGCGCCTGCCCGTGGCGAACTACCGCGAGAACACCCACACGCTCCTCGTGAACGCCGAGTTCGGGCTCTACCGCGACCTCGCGCTCACCTTCGGCATGCCCTTCGTGCTGTCGAACACGCGCTCGCTCACGATCTCCTCCGCGGCCTCCGGCGCCGACATCCAGAGCGCCCTCCACGACGGCTGGACCGAGCGCGGCGCGCCCACCTCGGTGCTCTCGCTGCCCTTTGAATCCCCCGAGCGCTCGGGCATCGACCAGCTCCGCATCGGGCTGCAGTGGTCCATCCTCAACCAGCAGCGCGACCGCACGAAGCCCACGTGGACGCTCTCCTTCGAGTGGCGCCCGCCCGTCGGCTCGCTGATGCACGCGTGCCAGCAGGTGAGCGGTCGCACGGTGTGCCCGTCGGTGGGCAGCGTGCCCTCGCTCCCCGCGAGCGGCATCGCGGCCACCGAGGTCGCGACGCGCGCGCCGGGCACGGGCGACAACGCCAGCCCGGGCATCTCCCGCGGGCTCCACGGGGTGTACTTCCAGACCACGCTCTCGCGCCGCGTGGGCTACGTCGAGCCCTACGCGGGCCTCGATTTCCTCGCAGAGTTCCCGATCCGCTCGTCGCCCTTTCGGTACCTCGACTCGCCCTACGGCATGCTCGCGACCTTCCCCCCCATCACCGCCACGCTGATGGCGGGCGTCGAGATCATCCCCTGGGAGAACCGCGAGACCTGGCAGCGCGCCGTGATCGACCTGCGCGTGCGCGGCACCTACCGCTCCCAGGGCCGTGACTTCTCGCCGCTCTACGACGCCCTCGGCGCGAGCAACAGCCGCCCGCTGCTGGCCCCCGGCTGCCCCTCCAACGTGCGCAACGCCGATGGGACCTGCCAGCCGGGCCGCGAGGTCTTCTTCGACGGGCTCACGGGCAACGCGTCGCACGTGATGCTCGGCGCGAACATGAACATCTCGATCCAGCCGGCGAAGTTCCTGCGCTTCACCCTGGGCGGCGGGTTCACCTGGGTCTCGACCCACGCGATCACCAACACCGACGCGTGCAACCCCGGCACGAACCCCCCCGCGGATCGCCCCGAGTGGCGCGGCGGATGCGTCTCCAACAGCGCCCCCGACCCCGCGCACCGGCCGGTCATCGACCAGCCCGGCGGGCGCTTCTTCACCAGCGACGAGATGCTCTTCGACATCTTCGCCTCCATCGCGCTCACCCCCCGCGTGTGGTGAGCGCGACCCGCGCCCTCAGCGGCGCGACCAGCGATCGCGGATCACCGTCACGCCGTTGCGCCACACCGCGAAGACCTGCCCGCCGGAGTAGTGGATCCCGTCGCTGAAGCCCGGGAGCTCTCGCGAGTCGACGAGCGCGCCGGTGGTGAGGTTCACCACGCGCACGTTGCCGTCGTGGTCGGCGACGAAGCCCGTGGTGCCGTTCACCGCGATGTCGAGCGCGTACCCGAGGTTGGTCGCGAGCACCGAGTGACGGCCGGTGTCGAGGTTCAGCACCCGCAGGCCGTCGGTGCTGGAGGGCACGTACACCCGCTGCCCGCTCACCGCGATGGCGTGGGGGTTGGTGATCCCGTAGGTCTCGACCCCGGGGAGCGCGCTGAGGCGCAGCTCGGCGCTCGCGCGGGGCATCTCGGTGGCGTAGATGCGGTCGGGGCGGTCGAGGTGGCCGAAGGCGATCCAGAGGGTGTTGCTCGCGGGGTCGAGGTGCGTCGCGACGTTGGGCAGCTGGTTGAGCCCGTTGGTGCCCTCGTAGGTGCCCGAGAGGTCGATGGCGACGGTGCGGGTGACCGTCAGGCTCGTGGTGTTAAACACGTTGAGAAAGAGGTACTGCCGGTCGTCGCTGAGGTCGCCGAGGCGGTTGCCCCGCCACGTCGCGAGGATCTGGTTGCGGCTGATGACCTGCAGCGCGTCGGCGGGGATGCGCTTGCGGTTGCGGTCCTCCCAGAGCCGCTGCGAGACCCGCATGGTGCGCAGGTCGAGCACGTGCAGGCCCTCGTAGCCCTTGGCGAGAAAGCCCCGGCTGCCGATGACCGCGATGTCGGTGTACGGCTGACCGCCGCCGTTGGCGGTCTGGAGGTTGTAGTCCCCCTCGCGCACGGTGATGGCGTCGACGCCCTCTTCGGCCGCTGCAGGGTCTTCGGTGACCCCGCAGCCCGACGAGAGCGCGCCGACCAACAAGCATCCCAACACCACCGTGCGACCCGCGAGCGTGTGCATGTGACGACCTCTCCGCGGGCACCGAAGCACCACTCCCGACGCGCGCGCAAGGTCGGCCGGGAGACATTCCGCGCGTCGGCGGCGAAGGCCTTCGCGCGGCGGTGCTAGGGTTGTCGCGGTGTTGCTCCCCGCGCACGCAGACGCGGCCCGGCGC
>JBILLI010000457.1:0-6250 GCA_044376155.1 Polyangiales bacterium | reverse complement strand
CAGCACCACGCCTCGCCGCGTCCGTTGACTGCGCATCCCGTCCACCGCGCGAGGGCGAGCTGGCGGATGTCGACGAGCCCCGGGATGCGACGGGCGGTCGGCGTGGGCAGCGCGATGTCCCTGCGCGCGTTGGAGATCGGACCGAAGGCGCGGAGGTCACCCCAGCACCAGACTTCGCCCGTCGCGGTGAGCCCGCAGGTCGCGCGGTCGGAGGCGGTGAGGGAGGTCACCGGGGGGAGGCCCGCGACGGGGATGCTCGCGTCGGGCGGCGTGCGCGTGCCGACGCCGAGCTCGCCCGATGGGGTGTCTCCCCAGCAGCGCACTTCGCCGCCCGCAAGGCGCGCGCAGACGTGCCCGCCGCCCGCCGCGAGTTGCTCCGCGTGGGTCACTCCAGGGACCTCCTCGAAGGGACCGGGGACGCGGGGCGATGACGCGTCGCCGAAGGGCAGCGCGACGGCGCAGCGGACGGTGCCGTCGTCGAGCCGCGCGCAGACGCGGTGCTGCCCCGCCGCGAGCTGACGGACCCCACGCGGCGCCGCGCGCCAGGACCGTGTGGGCTCGCGAACCGAAGGGACGTCGGTGGCGTCGGGCGCATCGACGACGGTGACGTCAGGGCGCGCGTCGCGCTGCGGAACCGCCGCGGCCGCGGTTGGGGGGCGACCCCGCGGCGCGCTGCACGCGGCCAGCGCGAGGGCGAGCGCGGCGCGCGGGGCCTTCGGACGCGGCGTTTCCTTCACGGTCGCGAGGATCGCACGGAGCGACCGGCGCGTGGGGATGGGTTCGGCGCGCGCGCGGCGCGTCAGGGGGTGGTCCACCCGCAGCCGCGGGCGAAGGCGTCGCGGCCCGCGTCGCGAAAGGCCTGGAGCCACGAGGTCGTGAAGCTCTGCGTGCGGCGGAAGAAGTCCGCGAGCTCGGGGTCTCGCGCGCCGGCCTCGACGCTCCAGGGCGCCGTCGGGTCGATGCGTCCGGTGGGGTTCCCGAGCCCCGGCACGCGGGTGGAGAGCCGACGGATGCCGGGCGCGAGGGCCCAGGGGTCCGCCGGGTCCTCCGTGGGGCGCATGCCCGGGAGGTCTGACCACGCCTCGATGAAGGTGACCTCGCCCTGGTCGTTGAACGTGAACTCTTCATAGATCGGGCAGGCGCCGCGGCTGTACTGGAACGACACCCGGCACCGCGCGAAGGGCTGCACGGGGAACGCGCGGCAGTCCCGGGTGGGCACCGTGGAGGGCTCCGCGAAGAGCGCGAGGCGGGTCTGCGCGACCATCCCGTCGCGCTCCCAGCCCGTGAGAAAATACCAGGGCGGCCACTCCCACCGCGCGACGAGGGCGGAGTAGGTCGGCACGCGCGCGGGGTCCATGCGGGTGTCGAGGGTGTCGAAATAGAGGTTCGCCTGCGCGACGTAGTGCTCCGGCGGGCGCGTCGGGCGCAGCGCGGTGGACGTCGCGGCCAGCGGCGACGGCGCGGGCGCCTCCGCCCCGCAGGCCCCGAGGCCCGCGACCAGCAAGACCCAGCCCGCGCGACGTCTCTCCGTGGGACCCTTCATGAGACCCCGTGGTCGGCGTTGACGGAACCGTTGTCGACGAGGTCCCAAACCCGCGCGCGTCTTCTCATGGCTGACATCGCAACCGCCCGCGGTGCCTGCTGTCAAGCGCGCATCGGTGCGCCGGCGGGGACGAGCCGCGGTCTGGCGCTGTCGTTGTGTCTCTCGGCATGCGACCCGTTCGCTGGATCGGCCTCGTCACCGTCGGTGGCTCGACGATCCGCCGCCGCGCGACGCCGACCCCCCCGCGCTCGATCGGGCGCAGCGCTTCGACCCGACGCGCGATGGGGCCGTGGACCTCGCAGGGCGCCCCCCGCCTGCGCGCCCGACCCCTACGTGCCGCCCACCCCGCGCGCGAGGGCGACGCCGCAGGCGGCGGTGAAGAGGACCTCGGCGACGATCCAGACCCACTGCGCGGTGTCGGGGCGGCCGTCGAGGGCGAAGCCCACGACGCGCGCCGCGCCGATGCCCACCACTAGGCGCAACGCCGTGGTGCTCGGGGGTCTCCACGGCGCGGCCCAGAGCGCGAAGAGCCCAAGGCCCAGCACCGCGCCGCCCCAGCTCGCGCGCAGGTTGATCTGCTGCGAGGCGGTCTCGGAGAGACGGCCCCGCGCTGCGGCCACGGCGCGCGGCGAGAACACCAGCGCCGTGCCCGCGGCGGAGATCAGGGCGCCCTCGCCGAGGCGGAGTGCGTCAGCCATGACGGGACGCTACCAGCGCGAGGGCGCCGATGGGGTCGTTCGCCCGGGGCGCCCCTCGTCGGGAGGGGCCGACTCCCTGACGCGACCTCCGCGTTGGACCCGAGAGCGGGTACGCTAGACCCACCATGCACTCCCTTCGCTCCCGCGTCTTGCTGTTCGTCACCGCCGCGGTCATCGCCGCGTGCGGCAACACCTCGGTGGTGGGCACCGGCGACGCGTCCCTCGACGTCGCGGTGTCTTGCACCACCGGGCAAACCGCCTGCAACAACGTCTGCGTCGACACCCGCACCAGCCGCGACCACTGCGGCGCGTGCGGCACGGTCTGCCCCGGCGGGCAGGTCTGCGTCGCCGGCGCCTGCGCCATCGCGTGCCCCGGCGCGCAGCGCGCCTGCAACGGCGCCTGCGTGACCGTCGAGACCGACCGCGCGAACTGCGGCGCCTGCGGCAACGCCTGCGCCGCGGGGCAGGTGTGCGCCATGGGGCGCTGCGGCGTCGACTGCGGCCCCACCCTCGCGCGCTGCAGCACCAGCGCGGGCGACGCGGGCGTGGGCGACGCGGGGACCTCGGACTTCTGCGCGAACACCCAGAGCGACAACCTCCACTGCGGCGCGTGCAACAACGCCTGCGCGCCCGGGAGCGCCTGCGTCGCCGGGCGCTGCCAGGTCTCCTGCGCGCCGAGCACCACGGCGTGCGCGGGCGTGTGCCGCGACCTGCAGAGCGACCGCGCGAACTGCGGCGCCTGCGGCAACGCCTGCGCCGCGGGGCAGGTCTGTCAGTCGGGCGCCTGCGCGGTGTCGTGCACCCAGGGGCTGACCGACTGCGCCGGGAGCTGCCGCGACCTGCAGGGCGACCGCGCGAACTGCGGCGCCTGCGGCACGGCCTGCGGCGCGGGCGAGAGCTGCCTCATGGGCGCCTGTCGCGTCGACTGCGGCGGCGGGTTCACCGCGTGCACCGCCATGGGCGGCGGCTATTGCGCCGACCTCCCCAACGATCGCAACAACTGCGGCACCTGCGGCACCCGCTGCGGCGCCGGGCAGATCTGCGCCAACGGGCGCTGCGAGACCTCCTGCGGCGGCGGCCTCGTGACGTGCGGCGGGGTGTGCCGCGACCTGCAGACCGACCGCGCCAACTGCGGCAACTGCGGCATGGCCTGCCCGGCGGGCCAGGTCTGCGCGGCGGGGCGCTGCGAGACCTCCTGCGGCGCGTCGCTCACCCTCTGCGGCACCACCTGCCGCGACGTGCAGACCGATCGCACGAACTGTGGCGCCTGCGGCAACGCCTGCGGCGCCGGGCAGCTCTGCGTGATGGGCACCTGCGCCGTGACCTGCCCCACGGGGCAGTCCGTCTGCGGCGGCGCCTGCCGTGACCTGCAGAGCGACCGCGGTCACTGCGGCATGTGCGACAACGCCTGCCCCAGCGGCCAGCTCTGCCAGGCGGGGGTGTGCGCGGTGTCGTGCCCGTCGGGCTCCAGCGTGTGCAACAACACCTGCCGCGACCTGCAGAGCGACAACGCGAACTGCGGCACCTGCGGCAACGCCTGCGCCGCCGGGCGCGCGTGCCTCGCGGGGCGCTGCGTCGCCACCTGCGCCACGGGCCTCTCGGACTGCGGCGGCGTCTGTCGCGACCTCCAGACCGACCGGCTGAACTGCGGCGGCTGCGGCGTCTCGTGCGGCGATGGCGAGGTCTGCAGCGGCGGGCGCTGCGAGCTGCGCTGCCCCAGCGGGCTCACGAACTGCGGCGGCGTGTGCCGCGACATCCTCAGCAGCCCCGCCCACTGCGGCGCGTGCAACAACGCCTGCGCCGCGGGGCGCGTGTGCAGCAACGGCGCGTGTGTGCTCACCTGCACCACGGGCCTCACCGCCTGCGGCTCGGCCTGCGTGAACACCGCCACCGACGCGACGAACTGCGGCGCCTGCGGCACCACCTGCCGCGACGTCGCCAACGCCAGCGCCGCCTGCCGCGCGGCGGCGTGCTCCTTCACCTGCAACGCCGACTTCCGCGACTGCAACAGCAGCAGCGGCGACGGCTGCGAGGTCAACGTCACCACCAGCATCGCGAACTGCGGCGCCTGCGGCCAGGCCTGCGGCGCGGTGACCAACGGCACCGCCGCCTGCGTCGCCGGGGCATGCCGCGTGGGGAGCTGCTCGGGCGCGTTCCGTGACTGCAACGGGACGATCAACGACGGCTGCGAGGTCGACACCAACACCTCGACCACGCACTGCGGCGCGTGCAACCGCGCCTGCGCCGCGGGGCAGGTCTGCGCGGCCGGCGTCTGCACGACCTCGGTGGGCTTCGAGCAGAGCTTCACCCAGGGGCAGACCTCGCCCCACTGCCGCGCCTGGAACACCTTCCGCGCGGGGCTCACCGGGAGCTACTCGACGATCACCATCTTCGGCAGCCGCAACCCCAGCGGCGTGACCTGCACCGGCACCGCCGCGAACACCCTCTGCCAGGCCCTGCGCACCGGCACGGACACGTCGGTGAGCTGCGGCGGGCGCACCTGGCGCGTGGGGAGCTGCGGATCCGAGAACACCAGCGGGGTGAACGTGCCCGCCATCGAGCTCAACGCCACGGGCGACATGTGCTCCTGCCCGACGGGCACCACCACCGCCATCGTGCGGCCCTGCATCGACGTGGGCAGCAGCAACCCCAACTGGGGCGGCCTGCAGACCGACACCTGCTCCGGCCCCACGCAGACCCTCGGCGTGCGCTGCCAGTAGCGCCTCCCCCGCGCGCCGCGCGGGCGCTCACCTCCCCCGGAGCCTGCGCTTCATGCGCAGCAGACGCGTGTCGATGACCGCGCGTGAGACCCCCAGCGCGCGGGCGACCTCGTTGATGTCCCGCCCCTCACACACCACCGCGTCGAAGACCGCGCGCAGCGGCGGCGAGAGCGACGCCGCGCGGGTGAGCACGGCCTCCAGCGCGCGCCTCGCCTCGATGCGCGGCTCCCCCGTGACCTCCCGCGACGGCGCGTCGAGGTCGACGCCCGAGACGCAGCGGGACGCGGCGCGGTGGTGGTCCGCCGCGCAGTGGCGCATCACCGCGAGGAGCCAGGGGCGCTCGTCCCGGCCGCTGCGCCAGGCGCGCACGGTGACCTCCTGGGCGAGGTCCTCGCGGGCCGCCCGGTCGCGCACGCCGGTGCGCGTCGCCATCGCCATCGCCTCGCGCCACACCCGCGCGTACCTCGACTCGTCGCCGCGACCGCCCATCACGCGAGACGTCTTGCGCCCGTCGCCGAGCCCCGGCGTCGCCGCCCGGCAGCGCGTTGCCGACCGGGTCCCTCCCGACTGGCAGCGGGTTGCCAGTCAGGGCGCGTCGCGCTGCGCGGCGAGGCGGGACGTCAGCGATTGCTCGTAGGCCTCGCGCAGGCGGGGATCACCGAGCACGGTGACCCCTTCGATCCACTGGGAGCACCAGGCCACGGCCTCGCGGAGCTCGACGGGACCGAAGCGCAGCTCGATGCCGCCCTCGCGGGTCTCGGTCTCGCGCTGCTTCGGGAACCACCGCCGCCCTCGCACGTAGCGCGACTGTCGCGGGTCGAAGCGCACGTGCAGCTCCACGCCCTCGTCAGGGCGGTCAGGGCGAAAGAGCCCGAAGGGAGACTGCACGAGCTCCTGCAGGCGCGGGGAGCGCTCGCGCAGGAGCTTGGGCAGGGCCTGCATGGAGGGCGGCGCGAAGGTCACCCCGCAGTCGTCGGGCGCAGGGACCACGCGCTCCAAGGCATACATCCGACGGTCTCCGAGGGAGAGCGCGGGCTCGGCGATGGCCGGGAGGTACACCCGCCGCCCCTCGCGCAGGATCACCCCCAGCGGCCACACCAGCCGCGGTCGGAGCTCGTCGTCGTCGCCGTCGCCCTCCGTCGCCGCGCGGTACCGCAGCAGTACGGCGCGCGGGGGCTCGCGCTCGGCGGCGTTGATCCAGAGCACGAGGGCGCGGCGGTGGTGCTCTTTGAAGCGCGGAACACCGCTGGCGAAGGCCAGCACCCGCGAGGGCGCGAGCTTCTTGTCGA
>JBILLI010000456.1:0-6256 GCA_044376155.1 Polyangiales bacterium | reverse complement strand
GCGCGGAGGCAGGGAGCACGGAGGCGGGGAGCACGGAGGCAGGGAGCGCGGAGGCAGGGAGCACGGAGGCGGGGAGCACGGAGGCGGGGAGCACGGAGGCAGGGAGCGCGGAGGCAGGGAGCGCGGAGGCAAACGAGAAAGGGATCCCGATGCGGATCTGGCCTGGGCGTGAAATGCTCCGCGGAGCGCGCCCGCAGCGAGCGACCAAGGCGTACCCAGGTACGCCGCGGGAGAGAGCGAGGACGTAAGCCCGCGGAGCGTTCACGAACAGGCCAGAGGCGCGTCGGGATCAGGGGCAGAGGCGCGTCCAGCCAGGGAGAGAGGGGTGCCAGCGCCAGCCGGGGACGGAGGGGGTGCCGCCCCAGGAGGCCGTCAGAGCACGCGCGGTCGGGGACGATGCGCCGCAGCGGGCGAGCTGCGCGAGCGGGGGCTCCATCACCGCGACGACCTCGGGCGCCGTCAGTGCAGGCTCCAGAATGGGGCAGGCGTTCGCGTCGAACTGCAGCGCGTCAGGGCCCCGCGCCGACGACGTGCGGCCGTCGAGCGACGCGATGCGAATGCGCTCGTCGTAGTCGAAGCGGAGCTGCGCCTCGACCATCGCCACCGTGGGAGAGACACCCATGCGGCAACACCCGTCGGCGCAGAACAACGACAGGGCCCGCGTCGTGGCCGAGGGGCGACGGGCGATGTGAGAGAGCACCTCGGCGCGGTCCCAGCCGCCGTGGCGCTGGGAGATGTCCCGCATGCGCGCGAAGGTCTCGCCCGCACAGAGCAACGCGTGCAGCGCGGTCAGCGCCGCGAGGACGAGTCGGTGCGAGCGGGCCGGCGCGCGCAGCAGCACGTCGATGCCCAGGCCGAGCTGCGTGCAGAGCAGCGCGAAGAGCCACTGCGTGAGCCGCCCCACGTGCGCCGCGCCCGTGCCCACGGTGTACAGCGCCAGGCCCAGCGCGAAGAGCGTCAGCGCGCCGCGACGCACCCGCCGCGGGAGCGCCTCGTCGGGAACCGCGCGCGCGCCGAGCAGGGCGAGCAGCGTGATCGGGAGGTACACCACGAAGCGAGAGAGGGCCGTGAGGTAGATCCACACGGGGCCCGCGAGGTGCAACGAGAGAGACTCGCGGCGCACCGCCATCAAGCGGCTCACGCCCGAGCCCGGCACGAGGTGACCCGTCACCGTCGCGTGCACGATCACCGACGGCGCGAACACCACCAGCGCCGCGAGGGCGACGCGGAGCAGTCGGGGAACGCCTCCCGGTGCGCGCGCGTCGAGCAGGGGCAGCGCGCCCAGCAGCACACCCTCGGGGCGCAGCATCGCCGCGAGTCCGATGACCGCGCCGAGCGCCACATCGCGCGCGACCTTGCCCGGCGCCACCCACAACGCGAGCGCGCCCAACACCGCGCAGGTGTGGACGATGTTCTCCATCCCCAACAGCGCGTTGTAGGTCACCGCGGGGATCGCGATGAACGTCACCCCTGCGAGCGTGGCGGTGAGCGGCGACGCCCCCGCGGCGCGTGCGAGGTGACGCACCAGCGCGCCACTCCCCAGCAGCGCCGCCAGCAGCACCAGCGGGATCACCCACAGCAACAGCCCCATCCCGCCCAGCCGGATCAGCGTGGACTCCAGCAGCGTCCACGCGAAGGACGTGCTCCCCGACGCCACCTCGCCGGGGTTGAACTCGAACCACCCCCCCGCCGCCGCGCGCTCCGAGATCGAGAGGTGGATCACCGCGTCGCCGCTGAAGCGCCCATAGCGCGGCGCCGCGTTCACCACGAAGAGCGCAGCGAGCAGCGCGAGGGCGACACGCACCGCGCGGGTCTGCGACGCGCTCACGCCGCCCGCGCTCCGCGTCGACGACGACCCGTCGCGAGCAATCCCAGCAGCAGCAGCGAGGCGGTGGCGGGGCGAGGGGTGTGGGTCGTGCGACAGCCGCAGCCGCCCCCCGTCGTGGACGGCGTGGTGGTGGAGCCGTCGGCGCGTACGCCCGCGTCCATGGAACTGCCCGGCGCCGGGATGCGCGCGTTGGGGAGGGCGCGCTGCGTGGCGTCGAAGCGCATCGGGTCGCTCATCGCCATGGCCGTGAGATAGAACAGCGTGGCCGCCCAGAGGTGCGGCTGCGACACCCGGTTCTCCAGCCGCGTGGAGCGTCCGCTGCTGTCGCGGATGTGCACGAAGACCTCACCCATCGCGAAGGTCGCCGGGTCCATCACGTCGCGCGAGAGCCGCACCATGATCTCGTCGAGCAGCGGCGCCAGCGTGGGGTCACCACCCTCGGCGAGGAAGGCCGCCGCCGAGAGCGTCGTCTTCGTGAGGTACGCGCCGCCCTCGATGCCGTCGTCGCCCCGCAGGATCCGCAGCGTCTGCTCGAGGTCGCGCCGCATCTGCGCGGCGAAGCGAGGGTCACGCACGGGCAACATCCGCGCGGGCCACACGAGCCACGCCGTGGCGCCCAGCGGGGAGCTCCCGGGGTTCGTGCTCGCCGCGCCCTCGGCCGTGCTGATGAAGCGCTGGTTGCGCGTGTCGTAGAACGCCCGCAGCGTCGCGTCGCGGAGCTCACCCGCGCGACGGGCCCAGCGGTCGCCGTCGTCGTCGCGCCCCACCACCCGCGCCATGCGCGCGGCGGCTTCAAGACCCGCGTAGACCGTCACCGCGCCGTGCAGGGTCTGCGTGAAGGCGGCGTTGTCGTCCTCGTTGGCGGGCGCGTGCAGGCCCGTCATCGCGTCGCGCCACTCGGCGAGCAGGTCGGCGCTGCGGCGCACCTGGGGGTACCAGCGGTCGGCCAGCGCGCGGCGCTCGCCCTCGGGGACGAACGCGAGGTGCACCGCGGCGCTCCACACCATGAGCGCGGTGTTGTCGATCTCGAAGCGAAAGAAGCCGCCCATCTCCCCGGTGTTGTAATAGTTCATCTCCCACGCCGCGGCGGGGTACTCGCGGGCACCCGTGCGCGGATCCACCGGGGGGACCGGGTCGGTGAGGAGGTTGATCTGCGCGCGGGTCACGGGCTCGGTGCGGGCGAGGGGGAGCGCCCAGTCGAGCCGTCGGGTCACGTTGCCCGCGATGCCCGCGACGTCCAGCGCGTAGTCGAAGAAGGCCCCGTCGCGCGGCCAGTCGAGCCCGTAGGGCGCCTGCCGCGCGATGGACGCGACGATCATCCCCGTGGCGCTGTCGGTGCCCGCGAGCACGTGCTGCATCGCCCGGCGCGAGGCCGCCACGATGCGCGCGCGGTCCGCCTCGGGGATGCGCGTGGGGAGGTTCGTGGGCAGCGCGATCGTGCGCGCGGACCACGCCCGCGACGACGCATCGAGGGAGGCCGTCGCGGCCTGCGCGCGCGCCGCGGAGAAGGCCGTGCGGGCGTCGGCGTGGCTGCGTCCGAAGGCGATGAGCAGGCGCTCGCGGCCCGCGCCCGCGCCGTCGAGGGGGATGGGCGTGCGCAGCGCGGCGTCGCTCAGCCACGCCGCCACGGGGTTGCCGTCGAGGGCGCCGTCCTGCGCGCCGCGCCACGCCGACTCGGCCCCGCGCACCCAGCTCCGGGCGGTCGCGACGGCCGCCGGGCGCAGCTCTGCGGTGCACCGAAACGCCTGCGCCGCTGTGGGATCGATGCCGAGCGGGACCCCCGCGTCGCGCAGCCCGAGGATGTTCTCGACCATGCCGTCGAGCTCCTCGCAGAAGGTCCCGTCTTCGCGCCCGGCCTGGTGCCCCGCGGGCGCGCCGTCGTTGCCGAAGACCGCGAAGACCCCGCCGCCGGGGTGCCGCGTGTCGAGCTCGCGCACCGTGGTCGCGACCGTGGCGCTCACGTCGCCGCTGTCGCGCAGGATCGCGTCGAGGGCGCCGAAGTGGTCCATGGGGAGGGGGGCGGGGGCGATGAGCCCGGCGAGCTCACGAATGGGCGCGCGGTCGGCGGGGCGGTACTGCACGAAGGCGTTGAGGGAGGCGTCCCAGAGCACGGCGAAGTCGTTGCGCCCGTCGGCCACGACGTCGCCCATGGGGATGCGCGGCACGACGTTCTGCGTGAGCCCGAGGTTCACGTGGCTCATCAGGGCCACGGCGGTGACCGTGCTGCCCATCGCGCGGGTGACCGTCACCTGCCGCTCCAACACATCGCGGTCGGGGTGGACCACGTCGGTGACGGTGGCGGTGATGCCGAGCGTGCGATGGCGGTAGGTGAAGGTCGGGTGCAGCCCCTGCTCGTCGCGGTAGGCCGCGGTGATCTCCCAGACGGTCTCGTCGTGGAGCCACGCGACGCGCTCGCCGTCGGCGGTGCGCAGGGCGAGGCCGAGGTTCACCCCGAAGCCGTCGCGCACGCCGGTGCGGGGGCGGCTGCGTGCGTCGAGGGCGTTGCTCGCGAGGTAGGTGAGCTGGTCGCAGCACGAGGGCGAGGGCCAGGTGAGCACCGCGACGTCGCCCTCGCGGGTGACGCCGAGGCTGACCCGTCCGTGGCCCGCGACCATGTGGAGGGGCGAAGCGCCGAGGGCGTGCTCCACCGCGCTGATGGCCACGGGGCGCGGCTGCGCGGCGGCGGGCGCGGCGAGGCACAGGAGGCTGAGGAGGGAGGCGATCGTTCGGCGCATCACGAGGGCTCATGGCTCGCACGGCGCACCGCACATCACAAGGGCCGCGCCGCGCGGCGTCCGGCGCGACCACCGCGCACCCGACGTGCCCGTTCGGGGTGCGCCTCGCGCCGCCGCTCCGCGCGATCTCGCGGGCCGCACGACCCGCGCCGTTCTCGACCTTGAAACCCGCGAGGCGCCTCCCGAAGCGCGCGGAGGGACCTCGGGAGGGCAGGCGGCCCCTTCGCGAGGGCAGGCGGCCCCTTCGCGAGGGCGGGAGGCCACTTTGCGGACCTGGGAAGCGACTTCGCAGACCCGGGAGGCGGTTTTGCAAACGCGTTGGGCGGTTTTGCAGACCCGGGCGGCAGCTTTCGGGGAGGCCGAGGCCGTTCTCGGAGGGCGCGAGGCGGATTCAGCACGCTGCGAGCAGGGTTGCGATCTCGCGATCGCGCTTCGCCGCGAGACGCACGAGCTTTCGAATGCTGTTCCAGCGGGCGCGCTGGGCGAGGACGGCGTCCTTCTCGCGCTCGGTGGCCTCCAGCGCGCGGCGGAGGTTGGGCCCCTCGGCCACGGCGGCACGGGCGTCGTCGGCCAGGGCGCGCAGGGCCTCCGCCGACAGACCGCGGTTGGCGAGCGCGCGGACGATGGGCTCCCGGCCGCTCTCCAGCACGGCCTCGACCCACTTCACCAGACCGGCGAGGCGGGTGAGGTCGTCTTCCCGCACCACCCGGGTCACCCGACGCAACACCTCCGACTCCTCGGGCGACGGCGCGGGCGCCTCGGCCTCCGGTCGGACCTCCCGAAGCTGAAATCGCTCAAAGCTCAATCGTCGTAGGAACAACGCGAGATCGGGGTCTCCGCCGCGTTCCAGGTCGGCCACCACCGCGGGGATCCGCGCCCGGAGCTCGGTCTCCCGGGTGCGCAGGGTCGCGAGCGCCGCCGCGCGGATCGAGATCGTGGTGGATTGTTCGGCCTCCTGCGCGCGCTGCTCGGCGTCTGCGTCCGCGGCCGCGCGGCCCTCGCGCACGATCACGTCGAGGTCCTCGGGGAGAATCCCCACCTCTCGCGCGAGCGTTCCGTGGGTCGACTGGAGTCGTTCGGCGAGCGCCGTGCGGGCGCTCACTTTGTCGTTGAATGTGTCCATGGAGAGGCTCCCTCGGGGTTGTGGAGGGCGTCTGTCGCCCTCTCCACGTTTTCATGCAACAACGCCCGATTCCAGCGCAAGGGAGAACGTGCAGGGTGGGGGTGGAGTCAGGGGATCGTGAGGCTGTGATAGCCGTAGACCGCGCCGTCTTCCCAGGCGAGGAGTTGAAACGCGCCGTGGACGATAATGGCCCGCGCGAACTTCGCCGCGCTGGCGGACTCGACATCGACCTCGAAGCCGCAGGACAATTCGACCAGGGCTATCAGTAGTCGAGGCTGGAATGGTCGGGAGGAGGTTGCTGAGCGAGTCGGGCAAGACACGTGATAGGACGTGTAAGGCTGTCGCCTCGAGAGAATCCCTATCAATCGCGATTTTGACAGTTTCCATGGCGGGACCTAGTTTACAGTTCGGATTGGCGACGCAAACCCGATGGACGTCTGCACCCAGCGACCGGAACGAGAATGAAACACATTCAGAACTCCCGTTGCTGAAGGGTCTTTAAGCACCGCGTCTGACTCGCCGTTGCGGTCGTAGTCATTAGTGAGAACCCTGGAGCCCGGATTGGAAGTA